>JBOGJW010000205.1:0-4318 GCA_050745245.1 Terriglobia bacterium
CGAACGTATTCGCCGGCCTTGAGCTTCAGGGCTTGGCTGCCCTTTGTAAACCACACGACATGGCCGGCTTCGTAAGGCCCCGCCGATTCCCGGTCAGCGCCTGTGAGAAAATTGTCGGGCAAGAGCACTCTAACCCGAGCCTCCGAGCGGATCTACCGCGAGTTGCAGGCCAACGGCGCCGTCAACATCACGAGCGCCATGCTTGAACGCGTGAAGGTCCTGGAAGCTGTAGGAAATCTGGCAGACAGGGCAGATAAAGGGCACACTTTGAGACGAGCAATCAAGCTGGTGGGGTTAACTGATTGAAAAGATTGGCTCCTCGGGCAGGACTCGAACCTGCAACCCTTCGGTTAACAGCCGAATGCTCTACCATTGAGCTACCGAGGAGTGTGGAAGCCCGGAAGGCGTCGCTCAAAGAACTCGGGATTTTATAGCACGTTCCGTGAACTGGGGTCAATCGCGCCGTCAATTCAATTCTTTCAGTTCATTCGATGAAGAAACCCTATACCCCCAAACAAGGCCAGTATCTAGCTTTCATACATTACTACACCCGAATTCACAGGTGCGCGCCCGCCGAGGCGGAAATAGAGCGATACTTTCACGTCTCGCCGCCCTCGGTGCACCATATGATCATAACGCTTGAAGCCCGCGGGTTCATCGCGCGAACTCCCGCCCAGGCACGGTCCATCCGTTTGCTAATGCCACCTGAGGAGTTGCCGGACCTCATGTAGGTCGCGCTCTACTGAACTCGCCACGAAGCTCCGTATGCACCACGCTCGGTCAATTTGCTAACGGCGCTGCCAAGTTTCAGCTTGGGTAAGGCTGGTGCGGTTTCACTATGCGGATATAGTGGTCCGTAAACTTATAGTGAGCAGCGGGGACCGCAACCAGGGGCATGTGGCAGGTTATGCAATCATGAGTGGCCACCGGGCAGGCGCGCGCGCGCCCGGCGAGCGGCCCGCGGTGGGCTTTTTTGGCAACGGAGGACGCAACACGATTCGCGGGCCGGGACTGGGCGAGTGGGATATTTCGCTCTGCAAGGTTTTTGCTTTTGGCGAGCGCGCGCACCTGCAACTGCGCTTTGAAAGCTTTAACGCCTTCAACCATGCCAACCTGAACGGCATCAGCACCAGCCTGGGGTCAGGGAGCTTCGGAGAGGTGACGAGCGCCTACGCAGGGCGCATCATCCAGCTTGGAGGACGGCTGATCTTCTGAGGGAAGCCAGCTTCCGGCGGAACGCGGCAGAGCCGAAATCACAGGGAAATATCATTTTGAGCGAGGTCGCCGCGGCGACCGAGAGAAGAATCCCCGTATTTGTTAAGGTCCAGCGAGACACTGGGATTCTTCGCGGTCCTCAGAATGACGGGCTCCAGAATGTTTGCCTGAAAACCAGGGTCTACAGATGTCGCAAGGTGGGGCGCGCCTGTCGGTGATGCACTATTTCTGCAAAATCCGGCCGGAGGCGCTGCACAACACAGACGCGAGCGCCCTGGCCCCCTCCTCAGTATTTTGGCAATAAATTGAAAAATGAGGTTAGGTAACCGGGGTGTTCTTCTGCTCGGGGGCGCTGGGCTTTTCGGCGGTATGGCCGCCCTTCACGGCGTCCTTGAATTCACGAATACCCTTGCCGAATCCTTTGCCCAGTTCCGGTAGCTTGCCGGGACCGAAGATGATCAGCACGATCAGCAGAATGAAGATGAGATGCGTTGGCTGGAACAGACCGTCCATCAGTATTCCTCCTCGCCAGCACGACTGCGCATGCGGCAAGCTGAATTGTACTATGAGGTTTGAGGAGCGGGCAAGCTAGACTTTTTTCTGCTCGGCGGGTTTCTCGGAATCGCCGCCGAGCCCACCCCGGATCGCATCCTTGAACTCGTGAATGCCCTTGCCCAAACCTTTGCCAAGCTCCGGCAATTTTCCCGGCCCAAAGATGATCAGCACGATGATCAGGATAAAGATAATGTGGGTCGGCTCAAACAGTCCGTCCATAACTTAACCTCCTGGCTGGCCAGCGTACGCCCCCAGCCACATGAATGCATTATAGCGCACGCACGCCCGGAACCCAAACGGCTCGCAAACGAATTTTAATGGCCGCGGCCCGGGCCCCCCGTGACGCGGGCGGAAGAATCTAGCCTGCGGTATGGGAAGGTCTGCCGATTTTACCCAGGGGAAAAACGCGGACCTGAAAAGCGCAGGTCCGCGCTCAAGCCCCGGGGCAAATCATGTTTCAGACCTTCAGGCGTCGGGTCGAGGCGCAACCACGGGCCCACTGGCAGGCCCGGCAGTCTGACCGGACTGGCTGGCGAAGTAAAGGGTTATATAGCTCGCCGTAATGTAATCCTCGGGGCGGTAGCCAAGCTCGCGCGCGGTGCGGTCAATCCAGCGGGGAGATCCTTCGAGCTCCAGGAAGGTTCCGGCGGGCGTTTCATCGTAAAGCAGGAGGCTGCGCCGTGGAGCGCGGGAATCGGCTGGCGGAGCGTAGGTCGTCCTGTGCTTTCGGTAGGTGAAAACCGGAACGAGGCCGAGCCGCCGGAGGATCTGGCGAAGGGCGGCTGCATTCTCGGCTTCCGTTTCGACCTCTTCCCGGTCTTTGTATCTTGGCGCTGCGGCGGGCGGTCCCTTGAACGTCAGGAGGCTTTTGCCGCCGACAGAACGAAGCCGCAGCGCGGAGCCCGCCTGAAACAAGCGCCGGTCCGGATAGTCGAAAAGGACATTCGTCTCCAGCGCACGCGGCCCCAGGCGCCGGAAACCAAGTTGTCTTATACGCTGTTTGATCCGTGCAGGCTGGCGGACGCGCAGCTTGATCTCAACCTCGCGGTGGGAGGCCATGGGGAGGAGCTAGTACTGGCGGTCCACGATGATCTCGGCCAGGGAGCCGAGGGCGCCGCGGAAGGGCGAGCTGGGCACGCCCGTCAGCGAATCACAAGCCAACTCTGCGAACTTCTGGGCCTTGGCGCGCGCGGCATCCAGAATGTCATAGCGATCGATCATCTCCAGGATTTCATCGAACTGCACCGAATAAAACCCGCCCTCCTCAAGCACAAGCGAAATCTTCCGTGCTTCGCCGGGGCTGCACTTGGGAAGGAGATAGATCAGCGGCAGCGTAATCTTGCCTTCGCGCAGGTCGCTCCCGATGGGTTTGCCCAGCGCCTCCTGAGAAGAGGTGAAATCCAGCAGGTCGTCAATCACCTGGAACGCCAAGCCGAGGTTCGTTCCGTAGGAAGCGAGCTGCATCTCGATCCCTTCGCTCTGCCCGCCCAGCACCGCTCCGAGCCGCAGGCAGGCGGAGAAGAGGCAGGCGGTCTTGCGGTAGGCGAGATCGAGGTAATCATCCTCGGTAAGATCGAGCTTCCTGAGCTGATTCAATTGCAGCAGCTCGCCCTCAACCATTACCTGCGTCAGCCCGATCAGGATTTCGAGAATCTTGAAGCTGTGCTCTCCCAGGGCGATGTTCAGCCCCTGCATGTAGAGCCAGTCGCCCGCCAGAACGCAAGTGTGATTGCCCCAGCGCGCGTTGGTGGAGGGCTGGCCGCGGCGCGTCTCGGCCTCGTCAATCACGTCGTCATGGATGAGCGTGGCGGCGTGGATGAGCTCCATCACCGCGCCCAGGCGGATGGCCGAGCGCCCCGAGTATCCGCATGCACCGGATGAAATCAGCACCAGGGCCGGCCGCAAGCGCTTCCCCCCGCTTAACTGAAGATACTGCCCGATTTCAGTAATGGGCCGGACGCTCGCGACGCTCTGCTCACGCAGCTCTTCCTCGACGCGGACGAGGTCATCCTTGACGAGGTCAAAGATTTCCCTCCCGGTTTGGTACTTCGCGTATACCACGGCTCTCGCTGCGCCTGGAGACAAGGGATTACCTCCGCCGCGCTCGGTGGCATTTGGGATTCAAATTCCTGGCAGAGCGGCAAGGGCGGCGCTGACGCCGCGCATCTTTGAAAACGCCGGACCCCTGAAAATCGCGGCCACGTTCTTCGAGAAGAATTTCTTAACGATCACCCGCGCGGAAGCGGTTCATTGCCCCTTCGCTGAATACCGCACCACGCGACGGCTTTGAAGCTTCGGACTCGGCGCGGCGATCATCTGGCGCGCCGTAAGTATAAACACGAATGGTTTATAATCCCATAAAAGCCGCGGGAAGGAAAGAGGACGCACGCTGTAGCGGGCGATGTCCCCATCGCCGCAGGGTCGAAAATACTCCGCTGGGCGGTGTGTCAGGGCACGACTTCAGTCGTGCCGTAGTGGGGTAGCGCGGACCTGCGTTTTTCAGGTCCGCGGTTTTTCCGTCAGGCCTTGAACAAATGCCGCAGACCTC
>JBOGJW010000206.1:0-9092 GCA_050745245.1 Terriglobia bacterium
GAGTTGTCACGCCTCACCCGCGGCTAAGTGAGTCCCCGTTAGAGTTCCATTTCAGAACGCTTGATGATAGCACCGGAGCGCCGAAAGCTGGCATATAATAGCCGACGCAGTTTCGATGGACCGCCTGGACAAGCTTGATAGCGGGCCGGGCGCAGGAAGGGGAAGTATTTATGATCGCATTCTTTTCGAAACGAGCATGGGTGTACCTGCTCGGGCTATTTGTTGTGGTGTTCTGCATTGCGGCTCCACCCGCACGGGCGCAGACCTCGACGGGTGAAATTGACATCACCGTAGTTGACCCTTCTGGCGCGGTGATCCCGAGCGCCAAGGTGACGATCATGGGCGCGAACACGGGCAACGTGGTGCGCCAGCTCGTGACCAACGGCGAGGGAATCGCCGCCGCGCCTCTCCTGCGAGCCGACACGTACAATCTCACCATCTCCGCGCCAGGGTTTCGCGTTCTTAAGAGAAACGGAATTGTGCTGCGCGTTGGGACCACCGTCAGCCTGCGGCTAACACTCGAGACCGGAAGCACCACGCAGACCGTGACCGTCGTCGGCAAAACACCGCTGCTCCAGGAGAAGACGGGCGCGCTCAGTCAGACCATCGGCCAGACCGAGATCGAGGAGCTTCCGCTGAACGGCCGTAACTATCTCGAGCTCGGCAACCTCGTGCCCGGCGCCGTGCCCTCGCACGGAAGCCGCGACGATACGTTCGCGATCAACGGCAATTCGGGCATTCAGAACGCGTTCCTGCTGGACGGCGCGCGCAACCAGAATTACATCCGCGGGCTGGACTCCGGCGTGAACGGCGGAAACCCGGTGCTGCCCACGCGCGATGCGTACCGCCCGCCGCTCGACGCCATCGCCGAGTTTACGGTTGAGACCAGCAATTACTCGGCGGAATACGGCGCCTCCGCGGGCGCGGTGGTGATCGCGGTGACGAAGAGCGGCACCAACCGGATTCACGGCTCGGCGTATGACTTCGTCCGCAACAACGCCTTCGATGCGCGAAACTACTTTGCGCCGCCCGGCCCCACGCCGCTGCTGGTCGAAAACCAGTTTGGCGGCTCAATGGGCGGGCCCATCCGGAAGAACCGGGCCTGGATCTTCGGCGCCTACGAAGGAACGGGACTCGCCAGCCAGACGACCGATGTCTCCACGGTGCCCAGCTCGGCCATGCGAAGCGGCGACTTTGGCTCGACGCCCGTCTACAATCCGTTTTCCACCCAGTGCAACGCCAGCAATACGGTGTGCACGCGCGCGCAGTTTGCCAGCAACATCATTCCTTCGGGCTCGATCAGCTCGATCGGGCAATCGATCCTGAACCGGTATCCGCTGCCAAACCGGTCCGGGCTGGTTAACAACTACGTTCAAACATCACCGCAGGATTCCTTCAATCACAACGCGATCTTCCGCGGCGATGTCCAGCTTAGCGGAAAGAGCAGCATGTTCGCGCGGCTGGCATTGACGCGGTATCACATCCTGGGCAATCCGGCTCTGCCGCCGCCGGCGCAAACACCCGTGCGGCGTAACGTCGATTCGTGGGGCATCGGCTACGGCTTCACGCACACGTTCACTCCAACGCTGGTAAACGAATTCCGCCTGAACTGGACGCGCTTTACGCTGAGCCAGGACGCCACACTCGCCCTTGACCAGATCATTCCCGGAATGATTGATCCGCAGATTCACAGCAGCATTCCAACCTTCGGCGTCACCGGCTTTGCGACCATCGGCGCGCAGGCATCGTGCTGCACCAACGATCCGCTGACCAAGAGCTCCGGCGTGTGGGATATCGCGGATAATGTTTCAAAGTCGATGGGCCGCCACCTTTTCAAGTTTGGGTTTGAGGCGCTCTACATCCGCCCCACCACCTTCACCGCGCTCACCGGCCGCGGCAGCATGACGTTCAATGGCGTGTTCACCCAAAACCCGCTCAGCCGCTCCGGCACCGGCAGCCCCGTCGCCGACCTGCTGCTGGGCGCGGCGAATAATATCCAAACGGGGACCACGGGTGATTCCCAAGAGCGTGGTAAATACTTCGCCGGCTACCTGCAGGACGACTGGACGGTAAGCCGGAACCTGACGCTGAACCTCGGTCTGCGCTACGAGCTTCCAATGCCGTACTCCGAAGTCCATAACCGGATGGCGAATTTTATTCTAGCTCCCAATAATCCGGACTTCGGAAAGCTGATTCTTGCCGGGAATCCCGATTTCCCGCGCGCGCTGCTGACGGCGGATGAAGATGACCTCGCGCCGCGCATCGGATTTGCTTATCACGTTCCGAAAGCCAGCGGCTTGGTGGTGCGCGGGGCCTACGGACTCTTCTATGCTCAGGACAGCGGTTGGGGAGTAACGAGCCGCCTGACCAACAATCCTCCTTTTTTTGGGTATGGCGGGGCCAATATCACCAGCGATCAGTTGTTCCCCGCCACCGGTTTCGTGCTCGCCCCCGGCGCCACCGCGCCCCGGCTGCCGCCGGTGAATCCCGCTCAATTCGTCTTCAACCCGCTCGCCACCTCGACTCTGCGGAGCTGGCCCTTGCAGTACACCACGCCCTATGTCCAGGAGTGGAACCTCAGCGTCGAAAAGCAATTGCCGTGGGACATGCTCTGGGAAACCAGCTACGTCGGCAACCTCGGCCTCTACCTTTGGGGGCAATCGCAGGGCAATCAACCCCTCACCAACGGCCCCGGCTCTCCGAATAATCGCCGCCCGCTAGCGCGGTACACGCACGCCCCGATCAATGAATTCGGGCCGTGGGACCGCAGCCATTACTCGGGAATCTCTACGAAAATCGAAAAACGCATGGGCCATGGCGTCCAGGTGCTGACCGATTTTACCTACGGGAACGCGATGGACCTTTTTAATCCCGCACTCGACGTCTGCAACGGCTGCAACGAGCAGGTGCAGAACAGCTACAATCTGAACTCGCTGCTTGGCCCCTCAGACCAGGACGCGCGGCTGCGCTTCACCTTCAGCGGCATCTGGAGCCTGCCGTTCGGTCCCGGTTTCCGAATGGCGAGCCAGGGCTGGAAAGCGGCGATTTTCGGGTCATGGCAGGTGGATGGCATATATCAAGCGCAGAGCGGCTATCCATTTACTCCGGTGCTGAGCTTTGATAACGCCAACGCCGGAACGTCGTCCTGGCCAAATCGCGTCTGCAATGGCACGCTCGCGGACCCGTCGCTCACGGCTTACTACAACACCGCGTGCTTCGTGGTCCCGGCGCAATATCAGTTTGGGAACACGGGACGCAACGTACTCTTCGGGCCGGGCGTTAACAACCTGGATTTTGCGCTGCAACGCTCTTTCCCAATCCCGGTGGGCGAGCAGACCAGGCTGCAATTCCGTGCCGAGGCGTTCAACTTTTTCAATCACCCGCAGTTCGGCCAGCCGGGGAACACCATCGGCACGTCGAGCGCCGGGGTCATCAGCGGCACGTCCGTGGACAATCGCGAGATGCAGCTTTCGCTGCGGCTGAGCTGGTAGGGCGAAGTAGCGCCGCCGTCCCGGCGGCCTCGGTAAGGAAGGGGCGCATGAAAACTACGCTCGCGCTGGAAGATGATGCTGCGGAAATCGTGCTAGCGTACTCTAAAAAGCGCGGCATCACTCTTGGCAAGGCCGCATCCGAGCTGATCCGCCGCGGAGCGTCATACCAAATTGGCATCCGAAGAATCAACGGCTTTCCGGTCTTCGATGTGCCGGAAGATTTCCCCGCGATCACGACCGAGCAAGTACGGAAACTCTTGTCGGGCTCAACAACCCCAAAGGAGTGATTCAATGCGCGTATTTCCCTGCTGGCTGTGGCGCTTACTCAACTTCTCCATTCTGGTCCTGCTGGCCGCTCCCGCCGCATTGTTCTCGCAAAACTCCGCTCCGGCGATTCCCGGCAGCGAGAAGATCGAGCACGTGGTTTGGATCATCCAGGAGAACCACTCGTTCGACAATTATTTCGGCACGTTCCCGAACGCGGACGGGATTCCGCCCTCCACCTGCCTTCCCAAGATGCCGGGCAGCAAAGACTGCGTGAAGCCGTTTCATATGCCGCCCGGCCAGCCGCTGCTCGATCTCGAGCATAGCTGGGAGACGGCGCACGCCGTCTATGACAACGGCGCCATGGACGGGTTTGTGTGGACCGAGGGCTCGCCCTACACCATGGGCTACTACGACCAGCGGGATATCCCCAACTATTGGAAATATGCCGAGCAGTACACCCTCTGCGACCGCTTCTTCTCTTCTGAGATGACCGGCAGCTCGCCCAACCATGTCTTTACCGTTGCGGCCCAGTCCGGGGAAACGAATAACATCGGCTCGCTGGCGCAGCTCAAGCGCGAAATGGATGATGACGACGGCTTCAGCTTTGCCTCCATCGTGAAACGCTTCCGGGGCAAAAATATCTCCTGGAAGTACTATGTGGAAACGAAACCGGCGGCGGCAACCGGCTGCGCGCTGAACGCTCATCTCTCGAACCTCGCGTGTCCCGACCCAAAGAACTTCACGCTTTGGAATCCTCTGCCCGGATTCAAGGCGATCCGCGACAATCCGGGCGAGATGGGCCGCATGGTTCCCCAGCAGCAGTATTTCGAAGACCTGAAGAACGGCTCGCTGCCCCAGGTTTCCTGGCTCATTCCTGACTTCCAGGACAGCGAGCACCCGCCCGAGCCGCTCGTGCAGGGCATGTGGTACGTCACCCGGCTGGTGAACGCGCTGATGCAGAGCCAATACTGGAAAAACACCGTCATCTTCCTATGCTGGGATGACTACGGAGGGTTTTACGATCACGCCCTTCCGCCCGAGGTGGACGCCTATGGCTACGGGCCGCGCGTTCCGATGATCGTCATTTCGCCCTACGCGCGGCAGCACTATGTCTCCCACTATACGTATGACTTCACGTCGGTTCTGAAGTTCGTCGAGCAGCGCTGGAACCTGAAACACCTCACCCCGCGCGACTACCGGGCCAACAACATGGCCGACTGCTTCAACTTCAACCAGCAGCCGGCGCAGCCGATAGTGATTCCCGTGCCGCCCGGCATCCACTCACACCTGCTGCCGGTGCACATCACCTATCCGCCCTATGTCCAACTGCCGCATCCCTACCGGCCAAACCAGGGCACCCAGGCGATTCCGTATATTCCGCCTGTACCCCAGCAGCGGCGCTAGCGAGGTAAGTCGCGGGCCTGCGTGCGATTACCCCCCGGCACGGGCAAGTTCGACGGCGGGCAGGCTTCGATCGCCGCGAAAAAAGCTGTCCCATTTGTCTCGGTCGTCCCCACTCCCACCCTGCCGCGTGCTACACTGCCCGGGAACTCCGAAAGCGGAGTTCCGCTCGCGGAAGTTTGCGCGCAAATCTTTTTTTACGGAACGAAGCCTAATAAGCCTTTAGAATCAACAAGGCTAGCTAATCACAGTGTCTGTCAGGTGTAAGAGTCAACAGCGGATCAGTCCCAATCACATCAATTATGATGGAGAGTGCATTGACAGTCTTGCGCTAAGAAACTATTATAGTAACCGACTAAAGGAATACGTCATCTAAACAGTTAGCCTGAAAAGGCGCTGAAGAGATTAAGGAGAACGGAGCATGGCCAAAATAATTGGAATCGATCTTGGAACGACAAACTCGGTGGTCGCGGTTATGGAGGGCGGCGAGCCGACGGTAATCGCGAATCCCGAGGGGGCCCGAACGACTCCGTCGGTGGTGGCGTTTACGAAGTCTGGTGAGCGCCTGGTGGGGCAAACCGCGAAGCGCCAGGCGATCACGAACCCCGAGAATACGATTTACTCGATCAAGCGGTTCATGGGGCGGCGCTTCAACGAAGTCCAGAACGAGATCAAGACCGTTCCGTACAAGGTGGTGGAAGGACCGGGGGGCGACGTGCGCGTGGTGGCGCAAGGGAAGGAATATTCGCCGCCGGAGATCTCCGCGCTGATCCTACAGAAGATGAAGGATGCCGCGGACCAGTACCTGGGCGAGAAGGTTACGCAGGCGGTCATCACGGTACCGGCTTATTTTAACGACAGCCAGCGGCAGGCCACCAAAGACGCGGGCAAAATCGCCGGCTTGGAAGTGCTCCGAATTGTAAATGAGCCGACGGCGGCGGCGCTGGCCTACGGTCTCGATAAGAAGAAGGACGAGACGATCGCTGTTTACGATTTTGGCGGCGGCACATTCGACATCTCGATCCTGGAGGTGGGCGAGGGCGTTGTGGAAGTGAAGTCCACCAACGGTGATACGCACCTCGGCGGCGACGATATCGACAAGCGCGTGATGGACTGGATCGTTGACGAGTTCCGCAAGGACCAGGGGATTGATGTGTCGAAGGATCGCATGGCGCTGCAGCGTCTGAAGGAAGCGGCGGAGAAAGCGAAGATGGAGCTCTCTTCTCTGCTCGAGACGGAAATCAATTTGCCGTTCATTACGGCGGACGCGTCCGGTCCCAAGCACCTGGCGATGAAGCTGACGCGAGCGCGCTTTGAGCATATGTGCGAGGACATCTTTCAGCGCTCCGTGGGGCCGGTGAAGCAGGCGCTGCAGGACGCGGGCGTAGGTCCGGAAAAAATCAATGAAGTGGTGCTGGTCGGCGGCTCCACGCGCATTCCGCGCGTTCAGCAGATTGTAAAAGACCTCTTTCAGGGTAAGGAGCCCCACAAGGGGGTTAACCCGGACGAAGTGGTGGCGGTGGGCGCGGCCGTGCAGGCGGGAGTCCTGGGCGGCGAGGTAAAAGACCTGCTGCTGCTCGATGTGACGCCTCTCACGCTGGGCATTGAGACGCTGGGCGGCGTTTCAACCTCGCTGATTCAGCGGAATACCACGATTCCAACCCGCAAGAGCGAAGTTTTTTCGACGGCCGCCGATAATCAAACTTCCGTCGAGATTCACGTCCTTCAGGGCGAGCGGCCCATGGCGCGGGATAATCGCACTCTGGGCAAGTTTCACCTGGTGGGCATTCCGGCGGCTCCCCGCGGGCTTCCGCAAATCGAGGTCGCGTTTGACATCGACGCGAACGGCATCCTGAACGTCTCGGCCAAGGACCTCGGAACGGGCAAAGAGCAGAAGATCACTATCACGTCATCCAGCGGCCTGAGTAAGGACGAAATCAACCGGATGACCAGAGAGGCGGAAGCGCACTCGGACGAAGACCGCCGGCGCAAGGAGGAGATTGAGGTCAAGAACCGCGCCGACGCGATGGTGTACTCCACCGAGAAGCTGCTGAAGGAGCATCGCGACAAAGTGCCGGCCGAGGAGGCGCGGAACATCGAGAATGCCATTGAGGACGCCAAGAAGGCGATCCAGGGGAATGACACTTCCCAGATCACGGCGGCCGTGGACCGGCTGACGCAGGCGTCGCACAAGCTGGCGGAGATTATGTACAAGCAGGCGCCGCCGCCGGGCGCGGCCGGAGCAGGCCCGCAAGAGGGCGCGCAGCCCGGCCCCGGCTCCGCCGCGGGCGCCGGGAAAACTGACGGCGAGGTGATTGACGCCGAAGTCGTCGACGAGGAGAAAAAGAAAGCGACTTGAGTGCGGCCCGCCAGCGATGGTTGGCAGAGCTTTTTTCAGCGGTTCGCCGGGCGTCGCGCGGCGCAGGGTCAAGCCGAGGTAACCATGTTGCAAAAAGCGATCCCAACCAAGAATGAAGAGGCGGCGCATCGCGCGCACCTTGGCGTGGAATGCCCGCGCTGCCACTGGCAGCAGTTCGTAGAGATTCACCTGGATAATCCGCTGGCGGATACGCCTGCGGCGGTCGAAATCCGGCGCCACCTGGAAGCGTGGATGGCGTCACACTGTCCGGATCACCTCAACGCCATTTCAAGGATGAGCAAGAACTGAGGCGGGTAACGAAACACGTGCTCTGAACGTCGGGCGCGTAGAGGCGGCTTTACGCCGCCATGGCGGGATAAACCCCCCGCTACATTCGCGCCCGAAACGAGGTATTACGGGGCGAAACAAACGTCATGCCCGTTGGCACACAGAAAGACTATTACGGTGTTCTGGGCGTGGATCGCAACACCAAGCCGGAGGCGATCCGAAAAGCCTACCGGCACCTGGCGCGAAAATTTCACCCGGACCTGAACCCAGGCGATAAAAAAGCCGAGGAGAAGTTCAAGGACATCTCGGCGGCCTACGAAGTCCTCAGCGACGAGAAGAAACGCAAGGTCTACGACCAGCACGGCTTTTACTCCGACAATATCCCCCCTGAAGGATTCCGCCCGGGCCCAGAAGCCGGGCCGCGCGCCGAGCCGGGGTTTGACTTCTCCGGCTTCGACTTTTCCAATTTCGGCGCTCCGCCGGAAACGGAAGAGAGGCGCGGCGGCGGCTCGTTCCGTGACCTCTTCTCCCAAATCTTCTCGCGCGGCGAGCCCAGCGCCCAGGAAGAAGAAGGACCCCAGCGCGGGAGCGACATCGAGCATCACGTGCGACTCGGCTTCTGGGATGCCCTCCGCGGCACGCAGCTTCGCCTGACGGTTGCACGCAAGGAAGTCTGCAGCGCGTGCCGCGGGACAGGCCTGACGAGCGGTCCGGCGGTGACCTGCCCCACCTGCGGCGGAACGGGCAAGCTGTCGCGCCAGGCCGGCGCGATGAAGTTCAGCGGCCCTTGTCCGGCGTGCGGTGGAAAGGGCAAACAGCGGCCGCGCTGCCCTGTCTGCGAGGGCGCGGGGCTGATCCGCAAGCCGGAAACATTTGAAGTGCGCATTCCCGCCGGCGTGGATACCGGGTCGCGCGTGCGCGTTGGGGGCAAGGGCAATGCCGGGCTCGATGGCGGCCCGCGCGGCGATCTGTACATCATCACCGAGGTCGCTCCGCACCCGCTGTTCGAGCGCCGGGGCGACAACCTGTTCGTGAAAGTGCCCGTCACCATTACGGAAGAGCCGCTGGGCGCGAAGGTCGAGGTGCCCACCGTCGACGCCCCAAGCGTCAACCGCATTCCGCCCGGGACGCAGAGCGGCCAGACGCTGCGCCTGCGCGGAAAAGGCGCCCCAGTGCTCCGAGAATCCGGGCTGGGGGGCGATCAGTTTATCGAAGTGCTGGTGCGGGTTCCGCGCGTGGCGGACGAACGATCCAAGGAACTGCTGCGCGAGCTTGCGCGCCTGAAT
>JBOGJW010000207.1:0-3199 GCA_050745245.1 Terriglobia bacterium
TGGCGATCGAGAAGCGATTCCTGGATTCGGGGGTGCACACTTCGTGGTGGACCCTGCGCCAGCAGTTGAGCACCCATCAGGTGGTCACCGTGGTGCTCCCCACCGGCGACGGCAGGGTTCTGAAAATTCGCAAGGGAACCACGCCAGAACCGATTCATCGGGAAATCTACCCGACCCTTAGGATTCCGGCCGAGGTCATGAAGCTTGTGAAAACCTGGCACGAGACTTCTACATAGTGACGGAATGAAATCGCAACTGCTTGTAAACACATTACTTCACTCCGGCGACCGTGAAAGTTGGGCTAGTCCGCCGCTTGATTTCGATACCGCGCCAGCGCGTATAACGGGAAGCTCACCGGGTAGAGGTGGTACTTGAGGTAGAAGACGCGGGGGAAACCGGTGCCGGTCCAGAGGTCTTCGTCCCATGAGCCGTCGGGTTTTTGGCGGTCGATGAGGTAGCGCGCGGCTCGGGCCGCGGCGAGGTCAGACGGCTCGCCCGCAGCCAGCAGCCCGATAAGTCCCCACGCGGTCTGGGATGCCGTGCTTTCTCCTTTGCCCTTCAGCGACGGGTCGTCGTACGAGGCAATTGACTCCCCGAATCCGCCATCCGCGTTCTGCACGGAGCGCAGCCATGCGGCGCCGCGCCGCGCGAAATCCGTTCGCTGCAAGCCTACACTTTCGAGCGCGCGCAGCACACCGCTGGTGCCGTAGACGTAATTGACGCCCCAGCGGCCGTACCAGGCGCCCTCCGCGGTCTGCTCGCGGCGCAGGTAATCGACGGCGCTCCGGATTGCCGGGTGAGACGGGCTATAACCGAAGTGCCCGAGGCACTCGAGGGCGCGTGCGGTGAGGTCCGGCGTGGACGGATCGATGATGGCGTTGTGATCGGCAAAGGGGACGCGCGTGAGCACGGCGCGGTCGTTGTTCTTATCGAATGCGCCCCAGCCGCCGTCATGATTCCGCATGCTGAGCACCCATTCCACGCCCTTCTGAATCGCCGTCTTCATCCGCGCCGTGTCGGGAAACGCCACGCGATCGAGAGCTATCAGAACGAATGCGGTATCGTCCACGTCGGGGTAGAAGTCGTTGCGAAACTCGAACGCCCAGCCGGCCGAATCGACGCCCCGGTTTTTCACCTGCCAGTCGCCGGAACCCACCACTTGATTTTTAAGCAGCCATCGGGCGGACCCGACGAGCGCCGGGTGAGTTGCGGGAATCCCGGCTTCCGCGAGAGAGACCATGGCGATGCAGGTGTCCCAGACGGGTGGAAGGCAGGGCTGGAGACGAATGGAATCTTCCTCCTCGATCTCCAGATCGCGAAGGTAGCCGCGCTCGCGAGCGGTGAGTGGATGATCAGGAGCGTAGCCAAGCGCCAGCAGCGCCAGGATGGAATTGAGCATCGCGGGGTAGATGGCTCCCAGCCCGTCGCTCCGCTCGAGATGCTCGAGCATCCAGGCGGCGGCGCGGCCGAGCGAGGCGTTGCGGAGCGGCTTCCACGGCACCGCATCGTAGACTTTGAACAGCCGGTCCGCGGCCAGAAAGAAATTGCGCCAAGTGAGGGGATTCGCGTCCCATCGCAGCGAGCGGATCGCCCGGTTCGGCGTGGCGAATAATCCGTCCACACTCACTCCCTCCGCAACCCGCCAGCGCGGCTTCAGCGCATAAAGGATCGTCAGCGGCACAAGGATGCCGCGCGTCCAGGACGACATCTCATAAAGATTCACGGAAAACCATCGCGGCAGCAGCATCAGCTCCGGCGGCATCGCCGGGACCATGCTCCAGGGAATCTTGCCGCAAAGCGCCAGGTAGAACCGCGTGTAGGAGTTCGTGGCCTCGATGCCGCCCAACTCGACCGCGCGCCGGCAGGCAGCCGCCATGTGGGGAGAAGCCGGATCGTCTCCCGCGAGGCTCAAACCAAAATACGCTTTGATTGTGGCGTTCAACTCCGAGGGGCCGCCGGCGTAGATGCTCCATCCGCCGTCAGCAAGCTGCTCGCCGCGAACCGTGCGCGCGAGCTTGCGCACGCGCTCCGGGTCCGGTTTGCCGAGGATGTGAAGGTAAAGGATGTAATCGGATTCAAGGGTGGCGTCGGCCTCGAGCTCCGCGATCCAGTAGCCGTCCGCTTTTTGAATGGAGAGAAGGTAGGCCGCCGCGCGCTCGACCGCCTGATCGAGCCGTGCGTCGAAGGAGCTTTCCGTCTGAAGAGGAGGAGCAAGCTGCGCAGACACCCGCTGGGTCTTGGTTGCCTCTTGTGCCATCGGCCTCCGGGCGCGCAGAAGTAGGTCAGGAGCGCAATTCAACGGGCAGTGCGAATCGGACGCTCTCTTCGATTACATTGACGTCCTCGATCTGCGTGTATCCCCTCTCGCGGAGATACGCGACGACTTCTTCCACGAGCACTTCGGGGGTTGACGCTCCCGCCGTGATGCCGATCCGCCGCTGGCCTTCGAGCCACGCGGACTGAATCTCCGAGGCGTCATTCACCAGGTACGCCTTCGAGCGTGCGTCTTCCGCCACCTCGACCAGGCGATTCGAATTTGAGCTGTTGCGCGCGCCGACCACCAGCAGGAGGTCGATTTGAGCCGCAACCGTCTTCACCGCGCTCTGCCGGTTTTGCGTGGCGTAACAAATGTCTTCGCCGGGCGGGGAGACGATCATCGGGAAGCGCTGCTTGAGCTTGGCAACGATCTCAGCCGTGTCGTCAACGCTGAGGGTTGTCTGCGTGAGATAGGCGACGTGCTCGGGGTCCCTCACTTGCAGATGATCCACATCATCGACGGACGTAATCAGGTGGACGAGCCCTGGCGCCTCGCCCAGCGTGCCGATAACTTCATCATGGTCGCGGTGCCCGATCAGCACCACCGAGTAACGCTCCCGGACGTACCGGATCAGCTCCAGGTGCACCTTGGTCACCAGCGGACAGGTGGCGTCGATCACGCGCAGGCGCCGGTCGCGCGCCAGCCGCCGCACAGCGGGCGAGACGCCATGCGCGCTGAAGATCACAATCGAGCCCTCGGGAACCTCGTCAAGTTCCTCGATGAATACTGCGCCCTGCTCGGCGAGCTCATCCACCACGTAGCGGTTGTGTACGATCTCCTTGCGCACGTAGACGGGACGCCCCAGCTTTTCGAGCGCCAGCCTCACAATATCGATCGCGCGCACTACGCCCGCACAGAAGCCGCGCGGCCGCAGCAGCACCA
>JBOGJW010000208.1:0-3214 GCA_050745245.1 Terriglobia bacterium
ATGCTACCCCGCTCCACGATTATCCATCACGCGGCGCAATTCCCGCTGCCGCGCCGCCTCATAGAGCACGACGGCCGAGGCGGCGGAGATGTTGAGCGACTCCACTGGTCCGTAGAGAGGCACGCGCGCCAGCCGGTCGCACGCTTCCGCCACCAGGCGGTGAAGTCCGCGCCCTTCGCCGCCGAACACCAGCGCGCACGGAGCGCAGTAATCCAGCTCGAGATAACTCGTCTCCGCGCTGGCCGCAAAGCCGTAGATCCACACGTTCTTCTTCTTCAGGTCCAGCAGGGCGCGGGTCAGGTTGCCGGTGCGCGCGATCTTCAGGTGTTCCAGCGCGCCGGAGGCTGTGCGAGCGACGGCGGCAGAAAGCCCGGCCGCGCGCCGTTCCGGAATTACCGCGCCGGTCGCGCCCGCCGCAACCGCGGTGCGGATCACCGCGCCCAGGTTGGCGGGATCCTCTACGCCGTCCAGCACCACCAGGAGCGCATACTGCGCTTCGCTTGCCACTGACTCGAGATCGTCATAGCCTTTCGCCGAGCAAACGGCGGCTACATTCTGGTGATGTCCTCCGGCGGCCATTCGATCCAGCGCCTGACGGGGCGAGAGCCGCACCGCCACACCGTGCTCGCGGCAGGCGCGCACAATCTCCTCGACACGCGGGCTGTGGTGACCCTGCGCAATGATCACATATTCCATGGGTCGCAGGCCGATCGCCTCGCGGACGGTATTGATGCCGTAGAGGATTTCCGGTCGCCGGCTATTCTGTTGTGCTCTGCCGTTCATGCGTTTCTATAGCGGCGACTTTACGTCGCCACCGATGAGAATATCCGTTATCCAGCGCTGGCGGCATAAAGCCGCCGCTACAGGAATTTTTGGAATTCTCGCAGGCGCTGGGCGCAGCTCATGACCGGGCGAGTAAGATCAAGTTTTGCGCCTTCCTCAAAGATCGGAATGAGTTTTTCAAGCTCGGGGCCGGAGGGGACGCCGGTGAGCGCCACGCGCACTGGATGGAACAGCTCGCGGCCCTTTTTCCCCGTCTCCTTCTGTACGGCCCTCATGATCCCCCGGAAGCGCTCGTAACTCATCTCTCCTGCCTCAAGCGCCTTAGGAAGAAACGCAGCGAGCACCTCGCGCGCCGCCGGCGCTTCAATCGCGTCGCGCGTTTCAGGGTCGCCGGGCACGCGGGCGAGATCATACTCAAAGATCAGGCGGGCGGCGCCGGGGAGCTGGCTCAGCGTATCGACATTTTTCAGCACGGCTTCTATTACGCGCTCGAGCCACTTGAGCACTGTCGGCGAAGGCGCTTCGGGAAGATATCCCGCCTGGGCGAAAAACCGCGCGCTGAGCTCGGCCAGACGCGCAGGCGCAGCGGCTTTCAGGTAATGCCGGTTTAACCAGTTCAGTTTTTCGCTATCGAAAACCGCCGGCGCGCGCGTGATGTGATCGAGCGAGAACTGCTGCCGCAGTTCATCCCCGCCCAGGATCTCCGTCTTGCCATCACCCGGCGACCAGCCAAGCAGGGCCAGATAATTCCGCAGCGCTTCCGGCAGGATGCCCGCCTCGCGGAGGGTCTCGAGCGATGCCGCGCCGTGCCGCTTTGAGAGGCGCGCCCGGTCCGGGCCGAGAATTGTCGAGAGGTGCCCGAAGGCGGGCGGCTGCCATCCGAGCGCGCGATAAACCGCAAGCTGGCGCGGCGTATTCGAGATGTGATCGTCGCCCCGCAGAACGTGGGTGATCTCCATCATGTGATCGTCGATTACGACGGCGTAGTTGTACGCCGGGTTCCCGTCGGATCGCACCAGAATGGGATCGCCAATCACGTTCGCCTCAAACGTCGTCGGTCCGTGCACCATGTCGTCCCAGGAAAATGATCCGTCCGGTATCTTCAGCCGGATCGCAGCAGGCTCGCCGGCGGCCACACGGCGCGCGGAATCCTCGAACGGCAGAGCCCGGCAGCGGCCCGAATAGCGCGGCTGGCCGCCGGCGCGCAGCGCCTCTTCCCGTTCCGTCTCGAGCTGCTCCGGCGTGCAGAAGCAATAGTAGGCTTGCTCGGATTCTATCAGCCGGCGCGCGTGACGAGCGTACAACTCCTTGCGCTCCGATTGCTGGTAGGGTGCAAAGGGGCCGCCCTTGTCCGGCCCCTCGTCCCAATCCAGGCCGAACCATTTGAGCGCCTCGATCAGGCTTTGCTCATAGCGCTCTTCAGAGCGCTCGACGTCCGTATCCTCGATTCTCAAAACGAATGAGCCCTCGCAGTGGCGCGCGAACAGCCAATTGAAGAGCGCCGTGCGCGCGTTGCCAACGTGAACGTAGCCGGTGGGACTGGGTGCGAAGCGGACGCGGACCTCGGGCATGCTATTCCACAGTCACCGATTTCGCCAGGTTGCGCGGCTGATCCACATCGCAGCCGCGAAGCACGCCGATGTGATAAGCGAGGAGCTGCAGCGGAACAACTTCCAGGATAGCGGAGAGCAGCTCATCGGTGTGGGGGAGCTCGATGACGTGGTCGGCGATGGCGCTCACCTCGCGGTCGCCCTCCGTCACCAGCGCGAGAATTGTGGCCCCGCGCGCCTTCGCCTCTTCGATATTCGAGAGCGTCCGCTCGTACCGCAGCTTGGAATCGGCGGAATTCCAGTCGCAGGTTGCGATCACCACCACGGGCAGCCCGTCGCGAATGAGAGCGCCCGGGCCGTGCTTCATCTCCCCGGCCGGGCAGGCCTCAGCGTGAATGTAGGACACCTTCTTCATCTTCAGCGCGCCTTCGAGCGCGATGGGGAAATGCACGCCGCGGCCGAGAAACAGAAAATCGGCCGAGCGGTAGAAGTGCCGCGCCAGGTCCTCAAATTCATCGTCGCGCTGCAGAACCGATTCGAGGCGGCGAGGCAGCGCAGCCAACTCGGCGAGCAGCTTTTTGCCTTCGCCGGGGGCAAGCCGCCCGCGAAGTTGACCGAGGTAAAACCCCAGCAGGTAAAGCGCCGTCATCTGCGCGGCAAACGTTTTTGTGGAACCCACCGCGATCTCCGGCCCGGCGTGCGTGTAGATGGCGCCGTTCGCCTCGCGCGGCGCGACGCTGCCGAGCACGTTGCAGATGGCGAGCGTCTTTGAGCCTTTCGCCTGCGCCTCGCGCTGGCCAGCGATGGTGTCCGCCGTCTCGCCCGACTGGGTGATGACGATCGTCAGCGTGAGCGGGTCGACAATTGGGTCGCGGTAGCGG
>JBOGJW010000209.1:0-13905 GCA_050745245.1 Terriglobia bacterium
CTTCTCCGGTGCGTCGCTTCCGCCATCCACGGTCGCCTTCACGCTGCCGTTGAGCCTCAACAACAGTTTCCCGCCTGCGTACCACGTTCCAACCTCGGGCACGTGGAACTTCTCGCTCCAGCATCAGTTTGGAAGCAACTGGATGATGAGCGCCGAGTACGCGGGCGCCATGGGGTATTGGATCTCGAGCAACCAGAAGGGCGATTCGGAGCCGATCAACACCGCGGAGTACATTCCTCGAACCGGACCAACCCGGGCGCCGCTTTCGACCGAAGCCAGCACGCAGCAGAGGAGACCGTATGCGAGCTTCGGTCCGGTCTATATCCTGTCACCCGATTTCAATTCCAACTACAACGCGCTCGAGCTGAGCGCGCAGAAGCGGTTCAACCACGGACTTTCCGTGATCGCCAACTACACCTGGTCGAAGGCCATGGACAACTATCCGCCGAACGAATGCGCCTGGACCGACCCATACAACCGCAATTTCGA
Organism: Terriglobia bacterium; assembly: GCA_050745245.1. Taxonomy (GTDB): domain Bacteria; phylum Acidobacteriota; class Terriglobia; order UBA7540; family UBA7540; genus RH2-MAG17b. The sequence goes on from JBOGJW010000209.1 coordinate 490, forward strand.
CTGGGGTGTTTCAAGCGACAACGTGACGAACGCTTTCCACCTTTCCGAAGTGTGGGAGACGCCGCACGCGAACGCGCACGGCGTTGCGGGAGCGCTGCTGAACGGCTGGGAGGTCAATTCGATTACCACGTGGCAGAACGGTTTCCCGTTCACCATCGTCAGCGGCGTCGACAATTCGCTCAGCGGCAATGGCTTCGACCGGGCGAACTTCACGGGCACGAGCATTCAGCAGGCTGTGCTGGGAGACCAGCCCCACGGCCAGATGGTTCAACGCTACTTCAACACATCGCTGTTCACCGTGAACCCTATCGGCACGTTTGGGAATACCGGAAAAAATATCCTGCAGGGTCCGGGCTTCTTCCGCACCGACTTCGGCCTCATTAAGAATACGAAGGTGACCGAAACGACCTCGGTCCAGTTCCGCGCCGAATTCTTCAACCTGTTCAACAACGTGAACTTTTATGGCCCGAACAGCAACGTCTCCTCTTCGTCGTTCGGGCGCATCACACGGACGGCCGGTACGTTTGGCGGTGTCGATACGGGCATCGGCGCGCCTCGGATCCTCCAGTTTGCGCTGAAATTTATTTTTTAGCGGCGGGCGATCTGAATTTACCGAGCCCCGTAAAAGCTGCCGGCTGAAAAGGGGATGGCCTGTGATAGCAAGGCGTCCACTTTTGACCTTGTGGCTTTTCAATCCGCAGTTCGATAGGCTGCAGAGAAACCAGATGGCACATCACACCTCGCCGGGTGCCATGTGTGCGGTCTGAAGGTAGCACATCGCTAAATACGCGATCTCTGTATTGCAATGCCGCAAAATCTTGTTTTTTGGCAAACAGTTTGCCAGCCTGTCATTCTGCGCGCAGCGAAGAATCCCGGCGTTTCGCTCTGCTTCAGAAAATGCAGGGATTCTTCGTTCGGTCGCCGCAGCGACCTCACTCAGAATGACAGTGCGTTTGGTTGCGACTCTGCCGTGTTGCGCCACCCGCCGCCACTCACAATCCCCAGTCTGTGGTAAGGACGATGGCGTTGCCTTTTACGAGTCCAAGCGATTGGGCGAAGTTGTAGTGAACGTACCCGATGGAGATTGAAAGGCGCGGGTTCACGCGGAAGCTGAGGCCGGGCCCAAGCTTCAGCGCGCGTGTGAAGGGCTGCCTTCTCGCCACCTGCTGCACGCCGATGCCGGCGAGCATCGAATAGCTCACCGGACCCGCAAGACGGCCCGCGAAGTCGAGCGCCAGCGCGTGGTACTGGTAGAACGCCGGATTGAAAAACCCCATGAACACTCCGCGCCGGCCGCCCAGGTATCCAAAAGCGCGGCCCGAGTAACCCGCGCTGAAGGAGAAGTGTTCCGAGCGCACGAGCGCGCGGCCGAAATCGATCTCGCCGGAGTTGCCGTAATCGCGTCCGTTCTCCTGGAGTTGTCCGAAGCGATTGATGTAGAGCGAGGAGGAGTCGCGCTCGTGATCGTATTCGAGGCGCAGGCGTGTGCGGGAATCGACGGCGTAGCTCGCCCCCACTGCGAAGCGGGTTTCCATCGCACCGAACTTCACGGAGAACGGGGTATATGGAATGGCGTTGTGAGATGCGGTGAAGTCCAGGCTCAGCTTGCGCGCGGGAAAGACGCTGAAGCCCGCGTAACCCACTCCCGTCACCCCAATTGTCCTTAGCGGCGGGCTCCCCTCAAAAATTCCCGGCCCAAGGCGCTGCATACCCGCGCCCCCGCGCAGTGCCAGGAATTTGGAAACTTCGGTCGTCTGTCCGTAAAGCCATTCAGATGGCGCTACCGTCCCATTGCTAACTCCTAGCGGGCTGTTGGACGGCATCGAGGAGAAGGCAACGTATGACTGGCTTTTGGGCAGCAAAGGGAAATTGATCCGCACCCCCGCCGAGTAGGTGTTCAGGTCCTCTACCGGACGCAATGGCCCGATGAAACCGTAAGACGAAATAAAGCTCTCGAATCCGAGCTCGCGGGCGTAGGAAGCGGAGGTATGAATGGTGACGCGGCCCTCGGGCTCGGCACGCTCCCTCGACTCCGCAGCTTCGGTCTCCTCGCTTAAATCCGCAGCTTCCGGGTTACCGGGGTCCAGCTTCAACGCCTGCTCCGACAAGGCGAGGACCGCTTGCGGATCGCCGTGCCGGGCGCGCTCAATGCGAGCGAGAAGCATGAGCGCGTCAAAGTCGCGCGGGCGCTGTCGGACCAGGTTTAGCGCCAGCGGATAAGCACGATTGAAGCGGCCGAGATAATAGTTGATCTGCGCCGCGCCATAGAGCGCATCAGCGTCCTGGAAATTCATGCCTAACGCCGCGTCATAGTTATCGAGCGCCCCCTTGAATCGCCCGTCACGCGAATCGACCCGGGCAAGTTCAAGCCGCGCCCAGCGATTCTCAGGGTGCGCGCTTACGAGCGCTGAGAGCGTTTGGCTCGCTTCAGCGTTTTCTCCCAGGCGGAGCTCGAGCCGGGCCGTCTGCTCAATATAAGGCATGTTGTGCGGATCAATCGCACTCAAGTGCCGCTCGACTGCCAGAGCGTCCCCCAGCTTGCCGGCCCAGGTGCACACCTGGCCCAACTCCTCCAGATATTCCTGATTCCGCGGATCGCGCGCCAGCACGCCGCGGAGGACGCGAATGGAAGCGTCGTATTGCCGATCCCAGGCGAGAACCCGGGCGAGCTGCGCGCGCGCGTCGTTGTCGGAGGGGCTCAGGCGGAGCATCGTGCGGTAGGTCTCGATGGCGCCGGAATAGTCGCCCAGGCGGGCTTCGGCGGCTGCGAGCTGCCATCGCGCCTGCTCGTCGTGAGGATGATCCGCGAGGTAGCTGATGTAATAGCTCACGAACGCGCCGGCCCAAGCGCCGGCTGGCGGCCGAAGCGCCTGCCACCGCGCCTGATCGCCCCCCGACATCAGGCGCAGAGCGTCGCGGTTCTCCTGATCTTCGGGATTTATTTTGAGCAGACTCTCGAAGATGGGGCGCGCCTCCGAGTCATGACGGGTCCAGTGCAAGACAAAGGCCTTGCCTTGCAGAGCGTCGTAGTTAGAGGACTGCTGCTCGAGGACCTCGTTATAGAAATCGAGGGCTTCGGGGAAACGCCCCAAGGCGCTTAACGCCGTGGCGAGGCCAAGCTCGCCGCCCGTATCGCCGGGCTGGAGCGCCAGAACCTGCCGGAACGCGGCGGCAGCCTCCAGGGACTCGTGCTGGCGCAGCAGCAGTTCACCAAGCTCATACCAGACGTGATAATCGTAGGCCCGCGCCGCAACGTACTTGTGGTACCACTCGTCAGCCTCGGCGTTCTGGTGACAGGCGGCAAGCGCTCGCGCGAGCTGCAGCCCGGCATCGGGGTTCTGCGGGGATGCCGCGACGGCCTGCTTTGCGTCCCGAACGCGCTGCTGGCACGCGGACGCGCCGGAAGCTGGCGGCGATTGCGCATTCAGCGTAACGGCAGTCGCACCGAGAACAATCAGGGCCCAGACAATACCGCGGTTCAGAGACATGACGCCGGATCTGCGGTTCAGGATACTGATACTAACCTGGCTGGTGCACGCGTGTCTGTGCGTCGCCATGTGTGCGATTCCAAGGGTCGCACACATCGCAAAAACCACCCGGTCGAAAAAGCCGCCAGAGCCGCAGCCGTCACGCTGTTTCCGCCGGCAGTTCCGCCGCGTGGGTGACGCTTTCCCATTGATGGAACCGGGTGAGAAAGCGGCCGACCCCTTGAACCCGAAAGTAAAGAATGAGCTGGCGAAAACCAAAGCTCTCAAGCATCGACCAGAAGAGGAGCGTGTAGAGATCACGCCGCGACGGGTACCGCCGATAGGTAATCTCCTCCAGCAAAACCGCGCCCACCGAAAGGAACGCGGCATACGCAAGACTGAGGATCACCAGCGTGATGTAAAAAGGCAGAAGCGCGACGTGAGCAATGAAGGCGATGGGCACGATGATGTAGCCAAGAAATTCAATCACGGCTCCCAGGTCCTCAATGAACAGGTGAAAGGGATAGCTCAGCAGGCCCACCGCACCGAACTTCCAGTTAAAGAGCATCTCCCTGTTCAGCCATAGCGTCTGGCAAAGCCCTAACTGCCACCTGCGGCGCTGCCGCCCGAGCATGGCGAGCGTGGAGGGGCACTCAGTCCAGCACACGGTATCCATCGTGAAGGTCATTCGAGCCGCCTGGCGATGCTTGGCCGCGTGGCGGTGCAACCGCACGATCAGCTCCATGTCCTCCGTAACCGTCGCGGTGCTGAATCCGCCCGCCTGAACCACGGCTTCGCGGTAGAACACTGCCATGGCGCCCGAGACGATCAGCGTTCCGCCCATGAAGTCCCATCCCGCGCGGTCGTAAAGAAAAGTGCGGAGATACTCTACCACCTGAACGCGCTCAAGCCACCCGCGCGGCAAGCGCACCTCCTGGATTCGGCCGTCGGCCACCTTGCAGCCGTTTCGGATGCGAATGATCCCGCCGCTTACAATGATGTTCTGCGGAGACCGGATGACGGGGCGCATCAGGCGAAGCAGGGCGTCGGGCTCGAGCAGGCAGTCGGCGTCCAGCGTGCAGAAATAAGGCGTGCGGCAGAAATTGATGCCGGCGTTCAGCGCGTCCGCTTTGCCGCCATGCTCTTTGCTCAGCACCATAAGGCGAGGATCGCCGGCGCTCGCGTGAAAGGCGCGCACCGGCCGCGTGGGAAGAAACGCCCGGTAGATGCGGTCCGTGGCGGCAAGATTGAACGCGCGGGTCAGTTCTTCCAGCGTGCCATCGGAGGAGCCGTCATCGACCACCAGCACCTGCAAGCCTGGATAATCCGCGTGAAGCGCCGAGCGCACCGTTTCGAGAATCGACTGTTCCTCGTTGAAGGCCGGAATGATGATGGTCACGGGCGGCGTGGCCCCTGAGTTTCGCACCTCCGCCAAGTCCTGATACGCGCGGCGCCGGCTGTAAATGAAGGCGGTGCCAATCGAGACCAGCATGAGCACCGTGTAGACGCCGTTGCCCACGAAAAAATAGGCAATGATCAGCACGTTCAGCGCATTCATCGCCTCCTCGGCCATCACCCGCCAATCGTGCATCAGCCCCGCCTGCCGGGCGGACCGGCCCGGCGCACCCGATACTAGCACTATTCTTTCCAACAGGCGAGATCATATCGAAAGCCTTTCAGCGGTCTGTTACAATCAGGCCGCCAGGAGGTTTGGAACGGCAGCGCCCTCAGTTTAACTTGGCGGGAAACGTGACCACCCATGACCTGGTTTTCTGCATCCCACCAGGGCGGCGCGCGGAGGTCAAAAACACAATGCGAACGATGTCCGCGAAAACAGCCTGTCTGACCTGCGCCGGGCTGCTGCTGGCTTGCGCCTCGTCTCTCCCGCAGCCCAATAACTCACCAACAATCTTTCCGAACTCCGCTGCTCTGGCTGCCTACAAAAGCGTAGCAGCGCGCTGGTGCCTGGAATCGGGATGGGCGGCCGACCGGTCGGCGGCGAGCAGCCCGGAACAGGCGATGACATCGGCGGCGGGCGATCCAATTGCCGTGCCGGGTCATCTCGCGCGGGCGCTTCCGCAGGCGGGCGCGGCTTTGGCGTTAGATCAGACGCAGTCCGCCGCGCCCCAGCAGACGGGACAGAGCCCTAATAACGGCCTTTCGCTCGAGGGTCTTGGGTTTCCGCCGAGCGCAATCCAGGGAAGCGCTCGCGAGCAGGCGCTGCTCAACAAGCGTTCGCGGATGCTCCAGATTCACCAGAAGCTCGGCTTACTCGCCGCCATCCCGATGGTCGCTGCGATTATTACGGGGCCCGGCGCCAAAGGTCATCACGGCCTTCCGGGCAGTCCCACCGGCCGCGAGGTCCATGCCGGACTCGGCGTGCTGACCACGGGGATGTACTTCGCTTCCGCCTATTACGCCATTCGCGCTCCGAAGATTCAGGGAACCAAGTCGTACGGCCTGATCCGGTTGCATAAAGCGATGGCGTGGATTCATGGCCCGGGCATGATCCTGACGCCGGTGCTCGGCGCAATCGCCTATAGCCAGCTCAGCCGCGGCGAGCGCGTTCACGGGATCGCCAAGTACCACGCGTGGGCGGCCTATACCACTGCCGCCGCCTATGGAGTCGCCATCTTATCAGTCACCCTCAAATGAGTTTCGGTGAGGAGTCATGCATAAGAAGATCCTGGCCGCACTTTTGCTTCTGGCTCTCCCGCAGATTCTCTGCGCGGACAGCCATTGGCTTCTTGAACGATCGACGCTCACGTATCACGTCTCACACCCGCTGCATGAGGCCGAGGGGGTCAGTCATGCGGCGCGCGGGAAGGGTGTCTGCCACGCCGGCGAGTGCGACTTCCTGATCGCGGTGCCCGTGAAGACGTTCAATTCGGGGAACAGCAATCGTGACCTCCACATGCTCGAAGTAGTGCGCGGAGCGCAATTCCCGCTCGTCGTCGTGCGCTTGCACGTTCCGGCGGCGGCGGTCGGGTCAGCGGCTTTAAAAGTTGATCTTCAGATCCAGTTTGCAGGCCAGACGGCGCACTACAGCCGGGTTGCGTTCCAACGCGTGGCAAGAGGCAACGAGGTTGAAGTGAAAGGAACCATTCCGCTCAAGCTCTCAGATTTCAAGATCAAGCCGCCCGAGCTGCTCGACATCCCCATAAAAAACGAAGTGCCCGTGCGCGTGGACACGTTCTGGCGGCTCGAATGACGTTGTTGCGGGCCCGCCCGTGTTCCTTCGCACCTTAGCGAGGGGCCGCGATTTGTTGGCAGGCGCCGGAGGATCAAGCGCCGACATACCGGGCATACAGCGACCGCGCGGATACAGGATCCTCAGTACCTTTGATGATCGCGCGGCCGTCCGCAAAGACGGTTATCTCGCAGCCTTCCACTCGAAATTGAACGAGGTACCCATTCCCTCGGACCGGCCCGAGCGGCGCCAGCCGGTTCCTGAGCGCGTCCAGGTCGAGCCGCTGCGAGCCGCGCCCGCGGATCTGCACCGCGCCGCGCCCGCACAAGGTGACGTGCGCCGACCTTTCGGCGTCAAGATAAACGAACTGCCTCATGCCGCAAGTGCGACAGGCGGGATCGCGCCGCGGCGTAACCTCCCGGAGGCGGTTCTTCCACACGTCATAACTGAGCAGCCGCCCGTGCAGCTCGTTACAGCGCCCCAGCAGGACCTTGAGCGCCTCCGTCGTCTGAATCGCGGCCACCCAGCTTGCCGCCGGCGCGATCACGCCTGCGGTATCGCAGGTCTCTTGCAGTCCGGCGGGCGCTTCCGGCAGAAAACAGGAAAGGCAAGCGGTGCGGCCGGGAAGAATTGTGAGCGTAACGCCGTAGCTGGCCACCACGGCGCCGTAGATCCAGGGGATATTCAGCTTCACGGCGGCGTCATTCAGCAGAAAGCGCGTTTCGAAATTATCGGCGCCGTCGAGGATCAGGCCGAACCCGGCGAGCAGCCGCTCGGCGTTGCGCGCTTCGAGGTCTTCAACGATTCCTTCAATCGCCACACCCGAATTGATCTGCTTCAGCCTTTGCTCCGCCGCCACCGCCTTGGGCAGCCGCCGCGCCGCGTCCGACTCATCAAAAAGCGCCTGTCGCTGTAGGTTGCTCTCTTCCACGTAATCCCGGTCGATGATCCTCAATCTACCGACGCCCGCCCGCGCCAATAAGTTCGCCTGTTGCGTGCCTAAGGCACCGCAGCCGAGGATCACGACGCTCGCGCCTTCCAGGCGCGCCTGCCCGGCCTCGCCAATGGGCGGGAAAAGTACTTGACGGGAGTAGCGTGCAGGCAAGTTCATCGGGCGTATAATCGGGCGTATAATTAAGAATAGGTAGAGGAAATCCCCAATGCAAGAATTGATGCTTTTCAGAGCCGAGCGGCTCCGCATGGTGGAGCACCAACTGCGGCGGCGCGGCATCCACGACGAGCGCGTCCTGGACGCGATGCTGAGAACTCCCCGGCACGAGTTTGTGCCGCCCGAGTTCCTGGACCGCGCTTACGACGACCGGCCGCTCCCGATCGGGCCCGCGGAGACGATCTCGCAGCCGTATATGGTCGCCGCAATGACGCAAGCCGCCGCCGTCGAGCCGGGCGAGCGCGTTCTGGAAATCGGAACGGGCTCCGGCTATCAAGCCGCCGTGCTGTCACTGCTGGGCGCGGCGGTTTGGTCGCTTGAACGACATGCAAGGCTCGCGGAGAGCGCCCGCGCGCGCCTGCTGCGCCTCGGCTACAGTGGGACTGAAGTGATCTGCGCGGATGGCACGGAAGGCTACGCCCCCGCCGCGCCCTACCAGGCGATCCTCGTTACCGCCGCCTCTCCGCAAATTCCCGGCACTCTGATCGAGCAACTGGCCGAAGGCGGCCGGCTCGTGATTCCGGTCGGCGACCTTCGCGGCCAGCAACTGACATGCGTCATCAAGGGCGCTTCAGGCCTTTCCACCCAGACCCTCGACTACTGCCAGTTTGTTCCATTAATCGGGAAGCACGGCTGGCCGGAAATCTCCCTGCGGGGCGATTAATCCGGCGCCTCGCGGCAAGACGGCGCGTGGTAGCAGGAGATTGATCCGCTGAGCGTCTTTTGACTGCTAAGATTGACGAAGCGCGCCTGTAGCTCAGTTGGATAGAGCGGCAGACTTCGAATCTGTAGGCCGGGAGTTCGAGTCTCCCCAGGCGCGCCACCTTACAAAAACATCCCCCACTCGTTGCTCCGCAACAGACATGGTACCCGGCCATTGTGCCCTGCACGCCCTCGGAATGCCGAGGACTTAATGGGGCGCGCACGGGTCGAAGACCGCAAGCAGCTCGGAACGGGCGGCCTGGAGTAGTCGTTGATCGGAGCAAACGAATGTCGGAAACTCCGTGCCGGCCGCTGCCTTGAGCGCCAAACAGCCGGCCAACTGGATGGCGTCGTAAGCGCGGAGGGCATATCGATCAATAATTTCGACAGCGCCATCGAGCACTGTATCGTTCAGCGCTTGACGGAGGAACCTGGCCTCTAAGTGCTCCTGCAACCGGTCCAGAATAAGCCCTGCGGCCTGGGGATCAATGTCTCCGGCCCGTTCCCGACGCCTGATCGCAGAACGCGCTTCGACGTGGGATACCGCCAGAACCGCAAAGCGGTTCTCGGACAAATTGCTGGCAAGCCGGAGGAGCCGATCAGTGCCTGGCTCCAATACATATAATTTGACGAGGGCGCTCGTCTCCAGATAATAGAGGGCCAATTCAGCGCCTGTCGCGTAACACGGTCACCGATAGATCCTCACCGCGTATTGGGACTGGCTGAAAACCGGAACCTTCATCATCGCGACTTCCGAGAGTTGTCTTTACCTCCGGCATCAGCCGATTCAGTCGTATCGCCGTGACTGGAAACTGAGGAGATTTCGGATTCGGCACTTTGCTCGTTAAGATCAGACGCTTATCGATAGCGTCCCGCAGAACAGTCTGCCTCACAGAATCGGTGGTCGCCCACGAGAAGGCTCCCGCCACCAGCTCCGTATCACGGAACCACTTCAAAGCAACAAAGGCATATCCGGGCCGCGACTCGGCACGGTCCAGCGCCCGAATTAGATCGAACAATGGATCGCGTGGGGCAGGGTTTGCTTTCGCCACGTAATCCGCGGCTGTCGTAGCTGCGCCTTGCGCCACTGGTTGAGGACCTTCTTGGTGGGGCTCTTCCGAAGCTAGTTTAAGTTGAATACGGATGGAATCTGTATCTGGAGACCAACTCGTTTCAAACGACGCACTCCGCCTCTTGTCCCTTGTCTTACCGTGGAGCCGGACCCGGCAGCGGTAGCCCTCCCGCAGAAGGCCCAACTCCTTTAATACTCCGCCCAGTTGCTCCTGAAGCTGCACTTCAACATCTTTGATGGTTTTCATTTAGATATCTCTCCGACCTCTTTAGTATAGGCGGCGGAATATCGCCGCTCCAGCTTCTTATACTTATATATACTATAAGCGCAAGAACATACGTGTCAAGCAAAATCGTCACTCCGGCTACCAGTTCGTGTACGAGCCGTCGGGGCGATAAAGCATGGGAATGGGGCGGTAAGGCTCGGTCACTTCGAAAGCGAGGCGCAGCGGCTTGGTATCCAATGCCACTCCCAGTCCGGGGCGCTTGTTCGGCCACATCTTGCCCTGACGGAAATCAAAGCTTTGCGGCAGATGAGGGTACTCGCGCAGCCCGCCGTGGAAAACTTCCATCATCACCGGACCGGAAAAGACGCTGAGGGCGTGCACCAGCGCCGCCTCCGATACTGGCCCTGTGAAGTGCGGAATCAGCCCCGCGTAGTGGGTTTCGCAGAGCGCGGCGATCTTCATGTATTCGGTAAGGCCGCCGCAGTTCGGCAGCGTCACCCGCGAGTAGTCGATAAGCTGCTGCTCCACGAGCCAGCGCACGTCCCACTTCGCGCCGAATTGCTCTCCGACGGCAATCGGCACCTTCACGTGCGCCCGCAACTGCTTGTAGACGCCGGGGTCCTCGGAGCGAACCAGGTCCTCGGCAAAGTAGGGTTCCAGGTTTTCGATCAGAGTGCTCAGGCGCACCGCGTCCCCAAAATCCAGGCGCGTGTGATAATCGACCGACCAGTCTCCGTTCGCTCCAACGCCTGCGCGGATTTCCTTACAGTTTTCGTATGTCTTGCGGACCATGACGTGCGAATTGAATGGCTGGCCGCGCGGCGGGTCGGCAATCGCCGTGCGGAACGAGCGATAGCCCTCCTCCATGCAGGCCCGCGCGGCCTCACGCAGGCTGCCGCTCACTGGATAATCCGTCGAGTAGCACTCGACGTGTTCCCGCGCCTGCCCGCCGAGCAGCTCGTGGACGGGCACGCCCAGCGCCTTGCCCTTGATATCCCACAGCGCGAGGTCGATCGCGCCCAGCGCGTCGAGCTTCTCGCGGCCGGCGGGATAAAAGTATCCGCGGAACATCACCTGCCAGAGGCGGTCGGTATGAAACGGGTTTTCGCCGATGATCATCGCCGCGCACTGGCGCAACATGTCGGGCGATCCTCCCTCACCGACGCCCGTAATCCCCTGGTCCGTCTCCACGGTCACGATATTGGCGCTTTGGTTAAACGTGGGGGAAGACAGCGGGTTGAGGTAAAAGCGGATTCGCGTGATCTTCATCTTCGGCGCTTCCGGCGGTTTCGCCGCGCTTTCCGCGCGCCCCTCCGCCGCCAGCGCAACCGGTCCGCCGATCCCGGCGGCTTTCAGAAATGAACGGCGCTCCATAAAGCTCCCTCGGCTTCGTGATCTAGAAAAATGTGACGCATGCTTCCGGCGCGCCCGCAGGCGGGTTACTTAAAAACCCCGCTCAAAACGGCGTAGCGGCGATTTTATATCGCCATTAATCCAGTATTCGCAATGGCCGCTTGGCGGCATAAAGCCGCCGCTACACGTTTTTCAGCAACCTGTCTGCGGCGCCGACAGCAAACGCCGAGCCATTATAGCCCGGGACGGCGCTCCTCATCCGCGAAGAGGATTGACAATTGCCTTCTTCTTGTTTACTACATAGTTACTAGACGGAAGCGAACGTAGAAGCCCTCCGCCGGCGATGCTCGGAAAGTAATCCAAAAATCGACGTAAAGGAGGATTGTTTTGAATCCCTTACCCAACGATGAATACTGCCGAACCATGGCACGCTGCACCTCCGAGCGTAGATTTAACGACACGTTCCCTTCGTAATGCCTCAGTTTCAGGCGCGTAGAGGCGGCTTTACGCCGCCATTTTTGGATGGCGGGATAAACCCGCCGCTACATCCGCGCCCAAGACTGAGGCATTACTTCTCTTCTAGCCAGCCCGTTGACAAGCCGCACGAAATGGACTACAAGCAAGCTACGCAGCTTTGTTTTTTACCAGAGGGCGCGGCCGAAGCTCGAGGAGGTGGATCATGGCAAGGACAATCGCAGGCGCGTTTTTTTGCCAGCTCATTTTTCTGGCGCTGCTCGGCGCTCAAACCAACCGGGCGACGATTACGGGAACCGTAACCGACACTAGCGGAGCGGTTATTCCTGGCGTGACGGCGACCGCCATGAATCGCGGCACCGGCGTACTGACCACTGCCACCAGTAACAACAGCGGCATCTATACGCTCCTGAATCTTCCCCCCGGTTCCTACACGCTGCGGTTTACAAAGAGCGGATTTAAGCCGGTCGAGGAGCCTAGCGTCACGCTTTACACGGCGCAGGCCGCGCAGATCAACATCCGCCTGGCGGTGGGCGCCCTCACCCAGGTAATCACCGTCACCACGCCAAGCCCGGTACTCGAAAAAGAAAACGCGACCATCGGGACAAATATGACCAACCAGGAGGTGACGGACCTGCCGCTCAGCATTTACGGCGGCGGGCGATTCGTTGAAGATTTTGCGGTGGCGCTGACGCCCGGCTACTCGCCCCTGAGCAGCCCATACGGGGGCGTCGTAAACGGAACACAGGAGTTTACGAAGGACTACACAATTGACGGCACCTCGGGCACGGCGCAGATTCAGGGCGACTCGATGGAAACCGGGCCGCCGATGGAAGCCGTCCAGGAGCTCCAGTCGCAAACGAGCGGCCTTGACGCGCAGAGCGGGATCACCAACGGCGGCGTGATGAACTTCACCATGAAGTCGGGGACCAACCAGTTCCACGGCAGCGGCTTTGTCTACGGCCGCAACGAAGTTCTGGACGCCAACTCGTGGGACAATGACAACCAGGGCCTGCCCAAGGCCACCGATCGCGCCTGGGATTACGGCGGGAGCATTGGCGGGCCGATCCGCAAGGACCGGACGTTCTTCTTTGGCGCCTTCGAGCGCTACACGCAGACCGACTTTGCGCCTGGCGGGTTTGGCAGCGCCGCCACCGTGCCAACTGCGGCTTTCCTGAGCGGAGACTTCAGCGCGCTGCTCAATACTTCGAAGGTCTACGGGGTCGACTCGGCGGGAAATACAATCTACCAGGGAGCCATCTTCAATCCTCTGACAAAAGCCGTGTTCCCCGGAAACAAAATTCCTTCCAGCATGTTCAGCCCGGTCTCGCAGAAGGTCATTGGCCTATACCAGAAGTACTACGCTCCGGAAAATGGAAACCTCATCAATAACGACCGGCTGCCGGGAATGAATTCACCCGCGCAGACGCCCAACACGGCTTCGCTTAAGCTCGACGAGGTCGTCACCAACCGCGATCACCTGTCCGGGTCGTGGATCTATCACCACCAGTCGCGTACCCTGGTAGACTCCGGCGGCGTCTGGCAACCCGGCACCACCACCGGCGGCCCGCTCGCCGACGCGCGGCTGCAGTTGGTGCCTTCCGACCAGTTTCGCGCCAGCGAGACGCACGTGTTCACGCCCAATGTCCTGAATCTCTTCACTGCGACCTACAACTGGTACTGGAACGGCTCCGTGCCGGCGAGCTCGGGAACAAACTGGCCCTCGTCGCTCGGCTTCGGCAGCACCGGCGCCAGCAACTTCCC
>JBOGJW010000210.1:0-4502 GCA_050745245.1 Terriglobia bacterium
ATTGATGGAGCCCGCCACACTCGAAGGCCCTACCGCCGGCAAGTAACTAATCTCACTATTCGAGAAGCCGGCGATGAATTCGTTAGTAAGCGTCGGATTGAATGTGTGGACGACGTGGAACGTGGCCGCTTGGGAGGGAATATTCCTTGGCGTCACCACCGTGTCATACGCCGAGGATGAGAACAGAGACGGCGCAGCCGTGCTCGTCCAGGACTCATTGGTAACGCGGAAGAACGCCGAGGTTTTGTCGGAGATATTCTGATCGATGCGGATGGTATCGTCCCGCCAGTTGGTCGGCAGGCTGGGAGCGGTGACGTAGCCGTCGACGCCATTATTGGGCAGCGGGAAAAGCGCGTTCAGCAGGTCGGCCCCGTTTTGATTAATGGGCACAATGTCTCCCGCAAATGGCTGGCCAGTGAGCGGGTTCTTTGGCACGGCGCATCCCTGCGAAATGATGATCGCGCTTTTGTTGGGAGATGACGGGTCGCACTCGCTGAAGTCGCCTGTCCTCATCCGCGCCGAAGGAACGTTGGCGCTGATCACCGACCCCTGCCGGTATCTCGCCCATTCCTCGGACCAGAAAAAGAACGTCTTGGAGCGGCTCGTGTTGTAGTGGCCGGGAATGTACAGAGGACCGCCGATGTTGAAGCCGAAAATGTTCCACTTCAGCGGCTGCGCGGGCGCGTTGCCGCCGGGCGGGTTGATGCGCCGGTTCAAGAACCAGTCGTTCGCGTCAAGGGCATTGTTCCGCACGAACTCGTGAGCGTTGCCGTGGAATTTTTCGGTTCCCGACTTTGTCACGATCTGGATCTGCGCTCCGCCGCGCTGGCCCGAATCCGCGCCGTAGTTCGACGTGGTAATTCGCATCTCGGCGATGGTATCCATGGGCGGCGATACTTTACCGCCGTTGCCGCCGTCTCCGGTATCGCTGACGTCAGCGCCATCGAGCTCCATGTTCACCGACTCCGCCCTCACCCCGTTGAATGGCGTCCCGTTTTCGGAACCTGATCCGGTTCCCACCTGGATCGGATTCAAGCCGTTCGGATTGGCGGCGCCGGGAGTGAGCGCGAACAGCGTCATGAAGTCGCGGCCATTTACGGTCAAATTCTGAATTTGTGTGGAGGTGATGAGCTGCGAAACCTCGCCCGTCTCGGTCTGAACGCGCGGTATGTTTCCGGAGACGGTAACTACCTGCGTGATCTTGCCCACGTTAAGCTGGAAGTCCACGCGCTGCGTCTGGCCGACCGTCAGCGTGATCCCCGTGCGCACGACGCGCGCGAACCCGGAGGCCTGCGCGGCCACAGTGTAGTTGCCGATCAGCAGGCCGCGCGCAACGTACGCTCCCGAAGAGTCCGTCACGAAGTTTCTCGTGAAGCCCCGCTCGGGGCTGGAGACCGTCACCGTGGCGTTGGGAACAGCGGCGCCCGCGGAATCCCGCACCGAACCTACAATCGTGGCCGTGTCCGCGCCGAATGCAGGCGTGGCAAGCGCCGCGAAGAGAAATAGAATTCCGGCGACAGCGGCAATGCCAATTCGCCGAACCGTGCGATCTTCTTTGCTTCTTGGTGCCTTCATTACGTCCTCCTGTGACGATGTTATCCCGCCAGGGCAGGAGAGCCTGCGGGGAACAGGGGTAGCGCAGACCCCCGCTTGTGAGGTCTGCGGTTTTTTCCTGGCGGCTCGTGAAAAAGCCGCGAACCTGAAAAACCGCAGGTCCGCGCTACGCTCTCCAAAGTTGATTTGATCCGCCTACTAGTCGTGTTTAGGGCCTCTGGCATAAAGCCCGGGGCTAGCGGGTGAAATCTGCTCAGCCTCAACCGCACCCGCCTTCGCCTGGAGCCTTTGCGCTTCGGAAAATTCGCGGTTGGCCTTCTGCTTATTACCGGCCTTGAGGTACGCCTGCCCCAGTTGGTAATGCAGGCCGGCGCGATACGGAGCCAGCCGGACGGCTTTTCCCAGGTAAACCGCCGCCTTGCTGGCTTCCGACTTCTGCAAGTAGGCTTGGCCGAGACCCGACAGCGCCAGCGCCATGCGCGGATCACGAGAGAGCGCCGCGCGGAATAGCGGGATTGCACGGTCCGGTTGCCGCTTCGCGAGGAACACCTGCCCCCATTTCCCATACGCCGCGGCCTCGCTAGGGTTCACCGCGATCTCCTGGCGGAATTGCTCACTGGCGTGGTCAAGCTGGCCCAGGCGCTGATCGGCGACGCCGAGATCGTAATGCGCGAACGGCAGGTGGGAATCACCAGCGAGCGCCTTTTCCAGCTCGCGCTGGGCCTTCGCGTTCTCATAAAGGCCCAGATAGGCTTCGCCAAGAAGAAGGTGCAAATGAGGAGTGTCTCCTCCCGCTTGCGCCAGCCGTGCAAATGTTTCTTTTGATTCCGTTGCGCGCTTGAGCTTGCCATAGCAGACGCCGAGCACGTAGAGATACTCGAGATTGCTGTCTTCGGCGTTTCGAACAGGCTCAAGTGCATGGAGCGCTCGTCCATATTCGTACAGAGAGAAGTGGCACATGCCGGCAAGAAAACGCGCCTGAAGGTCGTTCGGGTTCTTGGCGATGACTTTTGCGAAATGCGGGATGGCGCGGCGGAAATCCGCCTTCTGGTAGTAGGCGAGCCCCAGGTTCAGCTGGATCCCCGGCATTCCCGGATCGAGCTTCTGCGCCTTCTCGAACGCGCCGATCGCCAGGTCCACTCGGTGCATGCGGTTGTACGCCACGCCCAGATCGTTATAGGCGGAGGCTGACCCGGGATCGAGCTTCACCACCCTCAGGAAACCTTCGACTGCCGCTGCATTGTTTCCCGCAGCGAGCGCCTGCTGAGCCTGGCTAAATGCTTGACGGAGACTGGCGAGCTGCCGCGCATTCCCGCTCGCCCCGGTAGCAACGGCGGCCGGCAGACAGGGCAAACCTGCGGCGAGCAAAAGTAGCAATCCCGGCAGCGTTGCTGAAACAAGCGTTCGTACCATCCGACCACGGCCCCTGTAGGAGCCTGACCTCCTTGGAAAATGACGAAACTTTATCCCAGCACTGGCTTGCGTGTCAACAAGTTTTTTCGTATTTTAACAATTATGGTCTTGACGGGGCGGATCGAGGGGCTATATTCTGGCAAGCCAGCAGTAACTGGCCACCGGGTCTCCACGTCGGTTTGCTTCGCCAATCGCATTGGAAAGTATGCCAGTTGCGGTCCAGTGCGATTCACTTCAGGCTTCAAGATATCGCGCGTAGGGCGCGCACACAGCGGCGCGCATCCGGAAATATGGCTGCTGTACGATCACACGTCGGAGCACGCCGAACGCGGTCTATAGTACTTTTGTTTTGCGGCATTATGGAGGCGATGGTATATCCGGCTGGCGCTAAGCCGGCTCAAAGGAAGCCGTCCCGTGAGATCCACCTGAACGGCTACCAGTATTTCGCGGGGCCGGGATTTTCGTTCCTGCTCTTTCACAATCACACCTTCCGAGGCCAATACGGCCTGCAGATGATTGAGAATGGCGATCGCGTCATTGAGGGAGGCGATCTGGTCTTCGACCTCAAACCGGCTCAGAGGCCCGTCACTTTGAACGCAGTGCGCAGGGTAATTGATCCCGAGCGTCAAACCGCAGTGGTCTACGGCAAGATCCAGGGATGGAGCTCCGGTTACCAATTCATATGCCACACCGATGGCAAAAGTATTCTCATCACCCTCAAGCTGGACAGCCCGATTGACTGGAGCAAGGTACAACGGGCCGGTGTTCAGTTTATGCTCGATTCCGGCGTCTACTTTTCCAAATTCTTCGCGAGCGACAAAGGCACCGGCAGCTTTCCCCGCAATTACCGCGGCGAGTCAGCGCTCCTCGAGGGCGCCCGCATCATCCGTGTGGCGCCGGGCGACCCAATGCACGGCTTTACGATCTCCCGCTCCGACGGGACTCTTGACTTGGTGGATAGCCGGGCGGTGTGGATCGACTCTGCATTCAAGATTTTCGCCCCCATCACACTCGGGAGCCGATCTAGAGAGATCCACTTGGTGATCCAACCCTCCATCCAGCCGCAGTGGCGCCGGGCGCCAGTGATCGAGGTTTCGCAGGTTGGCTACGAGCCGAGCCAAGCCAAGCGAGCCATCCTCGAGCTTGACCCGCGCGAATCCGCGAAGTCGCCGGTGAGGCTCTATCGCATCCGGCTCGGCGGAAGCAAAAAGCTTGCAAAGTCCGGCATCGCGAAGCCCTGGGGACGTTTCCTGCGATTTAACTACGCCATCTTTGATTTCAGCGACATTCGCCAGCCGGGCCTGTATCTGCTGAGATACGCAAACGTGAGCGCCGGTCCCTTCCGCATCGCGCCGGCGGTTTACGACCACGTCTGGGAGCCCACGCTGGAGTACTTCCTGCCGGCGGAGATGTGCCACGTTGAGGTGCGGGAAGGCACGCGCGTCTGGCATGGCGCTTGTCACCTCGATGACGCGCTTCAGGCGCCCGCGGGGAAGCGCCACATCGACGGATACAATGAGGGTCCGGACCGGGAA
>JBOGJW010000211.1:0-8193 GCA_050745245.1 Terriglobia bacterium
GTTCGGCTCCTTTCCCGGCAGCCTTGGTCGGACAACAAACCAAGCTTACCGGCACTAACGAGCCGACGCCATTATGGAATCAGACCTCACAAGCGGAGCTCCGCGCTACCAGCTCAGCGTCCGCATAAATGGCACACTACGCCATGCATGCTCCACCCGCGGGCGCGCAATAAAAATGCCACGGCGAGGAGAAATGCCGCTACCATTGCGCCGCGTATCGCGCGATAATCGGGTGAACGCGCGCAGACGTCGCAAGGGAGGAAAACTGATGAAGCACAAAGTCGCTGTCGGTTTAATGGCCTTTTTGATCGCAGCAGGGGTTGCAATAAGTGCGCCGGGGCAGGCGGCGCAATCGGGACCCCTCACCGGGACATGGAATTGTACGGCACATGGCACCGACCGCGGGGACATGTCATTCACATTGCACCTGCACCAGAACGGGGAAACTGTCACAGGATCTGTGGCTTCGCCTATTGGCAATGCCAGGATTTCTTCGGGGGCGTTCAGAGGCGATCATCTGCGGATCCGCATCAACGGCTCTGAAGCAACTTATACTCTCACCGCGAACTATACCGGCGGCCGCCTGGCGGGAGATTGGAGCGAGGCCCAAAGTCGGCACAAGGGCACGTGGGAGGGAACGAAAAGCTCCCAGTGAGTAAGGGGGTGCGAGGAGCGGGTCAGCGCAGCGCGGCCTTGCGGCCGCACCCGAAGTTCAGATTTCAGATTTCAAATTCCGGCTTCCGGATTTCCGGAGCTCACAAGGACTTGCTGCCGGGAGGCAGGGAAGAACAGACGGTGGCCTTGCATCCAGGGCACGCCTAGGACACCTTGTGATTCGAGCGGCAGAAGCTCGTCCGGATCGGGCCTCAGCTCGGCAATTGTAAGCTCGCTTTCAGTTTCATCATTCCCCTCGACGCTCAGTATTCCCTGAAATCCTTTGAAGACCTCCATCCGTCCCGCAGCGACAGGGCTGCTGATGCTTTCCCAATCCTGCCGGTCCGGACAGGCTACTCGCGCCAGCGCGGGCGTGACCAGAATTCCGGCCGCGCCGCTATCCAGTAAAAACCATCCTCGCGTTACCCGGTTTAGGGACGCCCTGACAAAGCACTTTCCGCCATCCCAGGCCAGATTGACGGGATGCGAAGGCCGCGAGCCCGCTTCGGCTGCGCCGGTGGCTACTCGCAGGACGTGGCGCTGAAAATCCAGCTCAAACGCGTGGCCCTGAAAAGTATCGCAAGCGGAGAGCACGCCGGCGACCTGAAAGTTATGGTAGAGGTTTGCAACTTCAACCAGCCAGTTGCGAATCACCAGCCCGCCGAAACTGAGGCGATCTACCCGCGCGGGAGTGAGCGTGAAAGCGTTGCCAGCGGCGTCATACGCGGTGCGCCCGGCTTCCGTAGGGCGGGGAAGTCCCGCCCGTTCGCAGTAGGCGCGGTTCAAGATGGAGCTGGGCGCTCCGGTATCCAGGATGAAGTATTGCGGAGCCGCTCCGTTGAGCGATGCTTTGATGGTGGCGAGGCCTTGCTGAATTTCGAGGGGCGCTTCCGCTACCCCGTGGATTTCGAGCGCCTGGGGCGGATGCCCAAGTCGTGCGAGGCGCGCCATCGCGCAGGCGTGTTCGAGCGCTCGATGGCTTTGCGGGTTCTCGGGGCGGGCGCACAGCGCCTCGAATTCCGGCGCGGCAGCCGCAAGGCCCAGCGTGTATCGCAGGGTTCGTGCCAGCAGCAGGTGACGCTCCGGATCGCGCCGCAGCAGTTCGCCCGCTGGCCCAGCGGAAATCCGGCGCAATGCGCCGGCATCGTGGCGGCGGCGTGCGATCACGAGCGTGCCGACGGCCGCGCCCTCGTGGTCGCCCGCCTGATCGAGCGCGGCCGTGGTGCCCTCGGCCGCTTCGATGTTTCCCGCAGTCAGCTCCGCCTGAAGGCGCTCAAAAAGGCTGGACAATATGAACCCTCGCGCGCGCGGTGTCGGCGAAGCCCGGCGAGCTCGCCCGTATTATAGCTGCTCAGGCGGGTTGTGCGGCAGCCTGGGGAACCTCAGCTTCGCCAAGGACGTAGCTTCTGAGTTCCTCCGTGGTGCGCGGGCGGCGCGCGATGGGGAGCGTCAGGAGATAATTGCCCTCTGACATGAGCACGTCGGACTCGATCAGCTCGTCGATTACGCGGTCGAGCGTGCCGTTCGCCACTTCCCGCGGGTAGCGCGCCGCAAGGTCAGCGGCAAGCGTGCGGCGGCTGCTGATCTCATCGCAAAGCAGAATCACCGCCTGGTGCAGGTCCGCGAGGCGGAGGTAGCGGCCGTCGCCCTCGCGGGTATCGGTAACGCGAAGGAAACCGGCGCCAATCGTGTATTCGTAAAGCGGGCGCTCCTTCTTCTGATGAGCGCTGATCCAAACGTCGAGCACGTCCTCCATCGTCTTCATGTAATCGCCGGCGGGCGGGATGCGCGTGGAGTGAAAGCTGAAGAAGTAGCCGGTCTTCTGGGTGTCTGCGAGGCCCGCGGGCAGATTGAAGGCGTAGTCCGGCCGGATCTGGTGGGTTTCGACCCCGAAGCGCTCGCGATCTTCGTAGAGCGGCGCGAAGCGGTGCATCTCAATAGGAACGATGTTGTTCAGGGGCGGCTGAAGGTGCCGCAGGCGTGGAACAAGGCGCGCCATTTCGAAGTACCACTCCGCCTGCTCGCCGGGGAAGCAGGCGAGAATATTGTACGAGGCGTCGATGCCGTACTCCTTGCACCAGCGCAGGAACTGCACGTGCCGGATCGCCATGGTGCCTTTTTTCATGAGCTGGAGCAGGGGAGTGGAGAACGACTCGATGCCCGGCTGGATCATGGCCACGCCGGCTTCGCGCATGAGTTTGATCTGCCACTTCTTCATGTCGGCGCGCACTTCGTAGAAGATTTCAAGGTCCAGGTCCAGGTCCTTCAGGCGCTGAAAAAGCTCGTTACAGTGCCAGCGCGAGATGATCCAGTCGGTGGCCGTGAGCCGCACCACGCTGTAGCGCGCAGAGAGCGTCACAATTTCGCGGATCACCCGATCGACCTCTTTGGCGCGGAAACCCATCAGCTCGGGATTTATGCCGCAAAAGACACAATGGTTTTTGGCGCCCCACCAGCACCCGCGCGAGCTCTCGAAAGGGATGAATTCGATGTTGAAGACGAGGCCCGTCTCTTTGAACAACCTCTCCTTCTCGGAAAAAAAATCATCGTAGTCAGGCATAGGGCTTTCGTTCATGTTGGCCAGCGGCCGCCCGGGAATGAGCATCAGCTCGCCGCCGATCACGCTGGTGACGCCCGGAATGCCGTCGGTGGGCTCGCCCGCCTTGATCCGCTTTAAATAAGCGCGGAATGATTCTTCCGCTTCCCCGATAAACACGTGATCGATAGTGTGCGGCAGCGCCCGGTGATACTCCTTGCCCATGTCGGCGTCAAAGCATGCGCCGCCCATCAGAACTTGCACTTCAGGCCGCGCTTTCTTGATCCGGTTGGCCAGCGCGATGCTGCTCATCACCTGATTGAATGTCGCGGTAAAGCCCACCACGTCAGGATCGGCTGCGAGCACGCGGTCAGCCACCCGGTCGAGAAATTGCGGCACGGCCTTGTCCCGCAAATCGTACAGAAAGTCCAGATCGGCAAATCGCGCCTTCCAGGCGTCGCGCTTGGATTCGTCTTTGTAACCTTCACTGAGAATCCGCAGATAATCGTCGCTTTGCAGCGCCTCGGGCCCGAAAACGTCGACGGAAAACACGTGTTCCGAGAGGCCGTAAAGCTGGCGCTCATCGGCAAAACGCCCGGCGACTTCGAAACCGACCTTCGCCGCCATGTCGAGGTTCGCGTAAAACACCTGAACCGGCACGCCGGCTTCGGCGCAGAGCTGACGCAAAATGGCGAGGGCAATTGAGGGGCGCTGCCCCGTGGCCCATGGCATATCCAAAAAAAGAATGTGAGGTTTTTCAGTGCCTGGCATTGGCGAGCTCCTTACGGTTTTTCTCGGGCGCTCTGTCCCAAGAGCGGGGTAGCGCGGACCTGTGTTTTTCAGGTCCGCAGCTTATACCGGGGCCGCAGACCTCAACAGCGGAGGTCTGCGCTACCAGCTCGTTCCCTAGCATTGGCCTAGATCGCGCCGCCTGCGTGCGTACAAAAATCCGACAGCCATCAGGCCCGAAGCGATCAGCGGCAGCATTGCAGGCTCGGGAACGGAAGACGCGCTGCCGGCATTTAAAACAACATTGTCGAGGCCGTTGGTGTTGTCGGTGGCAGGATCAGCATTGATGAAGTCGAGCGTGGTCGCCGATCCGGTCGCGGTAAACGAGGTGGTGAATTGCTCCCAGGTCTGCGTCCCCCTCGTCGTATTGCTGTTGGTAAACGAGCCCAGCAGCGTGCCACTCATGCCGCCGAGGAGCACCCGAACGGTGCTTGTGGTCCCGTAAACGCCGCCGGGATCGTACACGTTTCCAACCCAGAAAGACAGATCGTACGATGTACCGGGAGTCGTCGCCACCGTCTGCTGGACGCCCTCCAGGGCGTTGGACCCATCACCCGTCAAATCCAACCATTGAACTCCGTCCTCCGCCGGGAAGACGCAGCATTCCGAGGCGTAAGTATGGCTAACAATTGAAGCTTGCGGGCCCACAACGGTCCACCCGGTGATACCCGTCGAACCGCTGTTGAAGTTCGTGAAAGCTCCTACGGGAACAACTGGAGTTTCGAAACTTCCGTTGGAGATGAGGTTCGCTCTAAGCGGTGCGCTGAAACAGAAGCCGGCAACAATACACGCGGTCAAGATACTGCGTCTGAAGTAGCTCATTTGACGTTCTCCCCTGTTCGTTTGGAATATGTGGCGCACTGTCGAAATTTGGCGCGCGCGCCTCGCGCGCAATCAATCGTGCGCGCCAGTCAGGGCGCGGAGCCAGCGGCGTCCTCCGCCGCCAGGCGTTCCGCCAGCTCGAAGCCTTCGATCTCGCTCCCGCAGCCGCGCAATTCTTCCACGGCGCGCCCGAGCATCCCCGGCTCGCCCAGGAAATTGCGGGCCAGAACTGCGAGCTTGAGTCGATTTTCAGGTGATGCCGCGCGGGCAGCCAGGTATTCCGCCCATTTGGGGTTGGTGACGACCTTCGGGCAGAAATCGCAAACGTCGTCCGGCATGGGCCCAAGCGATTCGCGCGGAACGCCCGCTTCCTCCAGCCAGCGCATCACCGGACCGAATCCCAGCACGCGAATCATTTGCAGAAGGGGATGAGCCAGGTACTCGGCGTGGATTTCAGTAAGCGGGCGCTCGCGGGCGTCGCCAAACTGGAAGGGATGCCTGCGCTCCTCCACCAGATTTATACAGCAGGGCGCCATCGAGCCGTCGTAACGGATCACCAGGCCCTTGGTAAGGCATGGCTTCGCGAATGTGGTGTCATCCGGCGAGTTGATGACCGGCAGATCGGAGGCGCGGCCAACGCTGCGGATTCTCTGGCTGCATATCTCCGGCTCGTCGGCGAAGCTCTGAATGAACTCCTTCAGCTCTCGGTCGCGCTGTGTCATGGGCTGATGATATGCAAATCGCACCACCGGCTCGCGCCCGCGAGATTTCACCGCGTGATACGCCGTCCGAACTCGCTCGGGGGAGACGAACGGTTCGTGATAGGCGTCAATCGACATATCCCAGATCGAGATTCCCGGGAGGCCGTCCACGACCCTGAGCGCCACGCGCTCGGAGGCTGCCCAGTGCGCCGCCGTAACTACGCCGCAGGTCATGCCTGCCGCCGCCGCCGCGTTGGAGAGCGTTTCCAGTTGCTCGCGCGCCAGAAGCGGCTCACCCCCGGTGAAGCTCACCAGGCGGATCCCGTACGCATAGAGCTCCGGCATCTGGCTAGCATACCGGCGGGCTACTTCGGCCGGCATCGTCGTGTGCTGCATTCCGGGGCCGGCCTCGACAATGCAGTGCGCGCACTTCAGCGGGCAAGCGAGCGTGATGTGGAATGTGAGGTGGACCGCCGCCGCGGATTGCAAGCCTGCGAGCTGACGTTCTGTAAAAGACCGTTTAGCTTCTGGGAAAGCCTGTGCGGCTTCCATCGTGTCCTCCGGGTTCCCCAAGCCGACAGTTGAGAGTCCAGGGTCAAAGGTGAACGAACGGCCATCTTGGGCGCTGTTGATCTTGACTCTCGACTCAACCATCAAATTTCGGCTGCGCGTCCGCCTCTCGAGTGCTCTTCATAAACGTCTCGCCAAAAAGCCGCTCGGCGAGGTCGGCGATCTTTTCCCGGTTCTCGGCGCGCTGGGCCCGCTCGCGCAGGCCCGCCGTGATCTCCGGACTGTTCCATAATCGTGTGCAGCACTCGCAAGGATTTGCGGGGACCGTGCGCAGCGACGCGGATTCGGCTCGCGTCTCGGCCGCCCAGCCGAGCACAGGGGCGAATCCGACCGAGCGGATCAGTTGAAGCAGGGGATCGGTACACCAGCTCTGGTGCGCCCGCTCCAGGCCGACTTCGTCCGCATTTCCGTATTGAAACGGATGAGCGGTACGCTCGTCTGCCAAGCCCGCGCAACAGGGGGCGATGGTCCCATCGAAGCGGAACATGATACCGTTCGAGACACAGGGCCACGAGGTTGACTCGCCTTCCTCATCGGCCATTTCGATCGATCTGCCACGCCCCATGCGGAGAACGGGTTGAATGATCACCGGCGCCTCTTCGGGCAAATCACCGCGCATGCGTTCATAGAGACGCCGGTGCTCCGCACTGAAGGGCAGTGAAGCTGCCATGCGCACCGTGGCCTGGCGTCCGGCATCGAGTACGGCGCGCGCCGCATTGAGGACAAACTCCGGGGAAATGAATTCGAGATGAAAAATATCGATTGAGAGTTGCCAGCCAGAGAGGGCTCCGAAGCGGCGCACCACCGAGCGCGCCGAAGACTCCGAGCGCGCCCAGTGGCACGCCGTTACTACGCTGCACGCCATGCCTGCGCGCGCCGCGGCTTCCGAGAGCACTGAAAGCTGGCGCGGAGCGAGCAACGGCTCGCCCCCGGTGAAACTTAT
This sequence comes from Terriglobia bacterium, assembly GCA_050745245.1. Taxonomy (GTDB): domain Bacteria; phylum Acidobacteriota; class Terriglobia; order UBA7540; family UBA7540; genus RH2-MAG17b. Next base: position 7,016 of record JBOGJW010000211.1, read on the forward strand.
CAGGGTCACGCCGCGCTCCCGCAGCGCGGGAAACTGTGCCGCGTAATGCTCGGCTCGCGCCAGCGGCATGGTCCGCGACAAGTCCGCCGCCGGGACCGTGGATACAATACAGTGAGAGCAGCGCAGCGGGCACGCTTCTGTGAGGCTGAAGATCACGTGCTCCGATGCCAGCCGCTGCTGCTCCAGGAGCTGCGGCGGCGTGAATTTCAGTCCGATTTCCGGCACTTCAACTGCATTCATGAAAAGCTCGATGAAGGCGCTAGCGCAGCCAAGGACGCCACGCAAGGCAACAATGGAGAGTGGTAGTCCCAGTCAGGGCTTTACTGACTGCGTGTTTCTTTACCCTGGTTTACAAGCCCACGGTCAACCAAAACACGGTTGACCGTGGCTTGCCATCCTTTGCTGGATCGCAGGGCAAACTGCGAACCTCGAAGGCGGAGGTCCACGCTACACCGCTGCCAACCCTTCTCTAACCCACCGACTCGAACTTCGTAACCACGTTGCTGTTCGCCAGCACAGAGCGCACGCTATTGGCAGTTAGCTCGCTTTGCACTGACTGCTGCGCGGCAAGCTGCGCGAGGCTGGCGAGCTTAGACGAGGAGCTTACGGTGATGTCACTGCCCACCGCGGTAATGTTGTAGCTGTCCGCTGATTCGCCGCCGGGCCGCAACTGGACCAATTCACTGATGGTCATCTGCTCGAACGGCTTTGCTGCGTTTGCAATCCGTACCTGGCTGAGATCAGCGACATTGCCTGAGACGATGTATTTGAGCTGATTTTGATTCGGCATCCGATCCTCCTTTCGATTTCGCAACGCCGGGACAGCGCTCACCTCGCGCCTCCGCAAGCACCCGCGCCCGCGCAAGCCAGTCCGCACGAATTAGACCTGCCCGAAATGATCGACTACCCAGCTATCGCTTGATGTAATCACACCACCACGCTGGCAGCCGGTCTGTTCAAAATGAGACCAAAGCAGGTTAAGAATTGGTAAAAAAGAGGGAGTGAGGCGCGGCGAGGCGGGAAGTTACTCATTCAAGAGAGCTGAGAGCTGCGAACGATTCACCCTCAGTCCTTTTTGGTCATCAATGAGGCCCTCTTTTTTGAACTTGTTGATGAAGTAGCTCACACGAGGCCGCGTGGCGCCAATCATCTGAGCAAGCAACTCATGGGTTACGTTC
>JBOGJW010000212.1:0-7011 GCA_050745245.1 Terriglobia bacterium
GCTCCAGGCTCGGGTCGTGCAGGTGCTCGGGGGGACCGGTGTTTCCGATCGGGAAATCCCGCGTGACAATGGTTCCCCGCGCGCTGCGCAGCGGCTGCAAATACGGCTTGGCAACGCTCGGATCGAAGTAATACGTTGTGAAAAGCCGCCCTCCGATCAAGACATCAACGTGGTCGCCCGAGCGCTTGAACACAACTGGCTCGGCGGCTGTCATTATGCCGCAGCAGAAGCTGCTTGCGAGCAGCGCGGCCGCTACGAGCCGCCAGATTCCCTTTGCCACAGATTCCATCCCAAGCGTGCGGAAGTCACCTTTGCGAGCGAAGCGCAGCTCGCCTCGCCACAAGCCGTCAAGCATAGCACAATCGGGCAAATCCACAGGCCAAGGCAAGCTCATTTTCCGAAAGGCTGGGTAATATTGCTAAAATTTTCAAGATGCTCCTTTCCGAATTCGACTACGAATTACCCCCGGATCTGATTGCCAGCCGGCCGCTGCCCCAGCGCGACGCTTCGCGGATGCTAGTGGTGGATCGCGCCGCGGAAACCTTCAGCGATCATCTCTTCAGCGAGCTGCCTCATATTCTTCATCCCGGCGACCTGCTGGTGCTCAATAACACGCGGGTGGTGCCCGCCCGGCTCCTCGGGCGCCGCCGGGGGACAACGGCGCAGCCGGTGGGGAAGAACAATCCGCGCGCTCGCGAATTCCTCTCAGGCGAAGCGGAGCTACTGCTGACGCGGCGAGAAGGCGGAGACGTCTGGCAAGGGCTCGTGCACCCGGGGCGCAAGATTCGCACCGGGGAGGTCCTGTTGTTCGGCGGCGGAGAGCTGGAAGCGGAGGTCCTGGGCCGGGGGCTGCGCGGGCTGCGCCGCGTCCGGCTGACGGCTGCCGAGGGAACTGTGGACGAGCAGATCGAAAAGCTTGGACGGGTTCCGATTCCTCCCTATCTCCACCGGCCTGGCGATGAGGCGGACCGCGAGGCGTACCAGACGGTCTACGCCTCAGTCGCCGGCGCGGTTGCGGCGCCGACGGCTGGCCTGCACTTCACGCCCAACGTGCTTCAAGCGCTGGGTGAGTGCGGCATCGAGATCCGCGAGCTGACGCTGCATGTAGGCCCTGGCACGTTCCGGCCCGTCAAGGCCGAACGCATCGAGGAGCACCGAATGGACGCCGAGTGGTATTCGGTGCCGCCTGAGACTGCGGACGCCCTCGAACGCGCGCTGGCCGCGGGCCGCCGCGTGATCGCGACGGGCACCACTTGCACGCGCGTCCTCGAACACCTCGCACGCGGCCCCGGCACCATTATCGCCGCCGGGAGCGGGGAAACTGATCTTTACATCACGCCGGGGTTCGATTTCCGGATCGTAAAAGGCCTGCTCACCAATTTTCATCTGCCGCGCTCCACGCTGCTGATGCTGGTGTGCGCGTTCGCGGGCCGCGAGCTCGTCTTCCGGGCCTATCGGCACGCCATTGCCGAGCGCTATCGATTTTACAGCTATGGCGACTGCATGCTGATCTTGTAAGAGGTTGTTGAAAAACCCTGCTCAAACGGGGTAGCGGCGATTTTATATCGCCATCTATCCAGTATTCTCAACGGCTGCATGGCGGCATAAAGCCGCCGCTGCACGTTTTTAAACAACCTTGTAAGCGGGCGCGTCAGAAATCGGAAAACTTGAGCCACGCTTCCCGCAGGTCCTTGCCCCGGAAAGCCCACGTGCGCTCATCGAGTTGCTGCACACCCTCTCGCGGGCGGAACTGCCGGACACCGCGCGTGGTGAATTCCACCCTCACCTCCGCGGGCCCGCTCACGGCGTAGGGCGGGACTTCCGAAACGCGCGACATGGCGCGGCGTGCGGTCTGGTGAATCAGCGCGCAGGCGGTTGGATGGGGAAGCATAAAACCGGCGGTGCGGCTGGCGCCGGATTTCACCTCGGCGCACTCGGCTTGCGGAACCAGCACGCGAAGCTCTTTGCACGCGGCGGTATCACCGGAGAGCATGATCACCGGGATATTGAATGTGCCTGCCAGCATCACGCGCGCGCCGATCTCTCCCACCCGGTGGTTGTTGATCCACATATTCTGGACGCCGAGCGAGCTGTAGGAGTGATTCAGGATGCCCTTCTTCGCTCCAGCCATCGCGTGCTGCCCTATGAAAAGCACGGCGCGATAGGAGCGGTCGAGCTCGAGCGTGGGCGAAACGGGCTCGCCGGTGAGGAGGCGGCACTTGGGATTGATGTCGAGCGCCGAGAGCGAGCGACTGCTATCATGCCCGTCCCAGACCACTACTTCCGTCGCGCCGCCCTCCATCAAGCCATCTACCGCGGCGTTCACCTCGCCGGTAAGTAGCTGGTGCGACTCCGTCCAGCGCGGGCAGGCATTGGGGAGGCACTGGAGATCGGTATCGAAAATGCCGCTCACGCCCTCCATATCAGTTATCATGAAGACCTTTGCGGCATGAGAGCCCTGTTGGGGCGACTCGGCGCTTTCTGAGATCGCCGGGACCGCAATTGCTGCCGCGCCCGCCGCGCCGGTTTTGAAAAATTCGCGACGGCTGATGCTTTTTCTCCTCGACATAGCTTCTCCTTTTTTGTATTTTGCTCGCAGCGCCGGCATCATGCCGGCCTTTATGGACTCGACACGGCGCGCCCTGAAAGACGCCATGAAAGAGCCGGGGGCAAGGCCCCGGCTTTTATTACGATTCCCCTTCGGGGAATAAATCGCGGCGGCCGCGATCTCTCCCGCCCGCGCCGATACTCTTGGTTGATTTCGGCCTTCTCAGGTTATAATGCGCAGCAAGGAGCCTCGCGATCAGATAACGGGGAAAGACGCCCGCATGGCCCAAGCCGACAAGCGATTAGGCGACCTGATTGACGACTACTGCCCTCGATGCCGCCTGCTGTTGAATCATGCCGTCGCCAGCATGATGGACGGGAATGTGGTGAAGGTCATCTGCCAGACGTGTTTCACCGAACACCCGTTCCGGCGCGGCGAAGGCGGAAAAAAGAAGCCGGCAAATCCGCGAGCTACGCTGTTTGACCAGGTGATGTCCACGATGCCTCCGTCGGCCGCAGATTCAGACGCTCCCGCCGCGCCGTCGCCCAAGAAGAGAACCGCCAGTCCCGCCCGCTATATTTCGAGACACAAAGGAAAGCCTCCCCGCGGCAAGTCCTGATTTCCCCGGTCTTCCCGAATGCCCGAGCTGCCTGAGGTCGAAACGGTCCGGCGCGGTCTGGAGCGCCGCGTGCTGGGGCGAACCATTTCCGCCGTGGAGTTGATCCGACCGGCGATGATGCGCGGCGGCACGAGCGGCGGGATACAAGGATGCCGTATCTCACGGCTCCGGCGCAAGGGAAAGGTGCTGGAGCTGGGGCTCTCCAGGGCAGACTCGCGGGTCAGCGCCTGCCTCCTCGTCCGCCTGGGTATGACCGGCCAGCTCGTGGTCACCGCGCGCGAGGCGCCGCTCCTGCCGCACACTCATGCGCGTATTTCTCTCGACGACTGCGGCGAAGAACTCCGCTATCGCGATCCGCGGCGGTTCGGGATACTGAGATTTTGCACGCCGCAGCAGGCCGAGCGAGTGTTTCAATCCCTGGGGCCGGATGCTCTCGAAATCACCCGTGAAGAGTTCGAGCGGCGGCTTCAGGGAAGGCGCGGCGCCATCAAGGGCTGGCTGCTGAACCAGCAATCGCTCGCCGGCCTCGGGAACATCTACGCGGACGAGGCGCTCTTCGAGGCGCGGATTCACCCCCGCGCCGCGGCCTGCAGTATCTCGAAAGCTCGCGCCCGGGCTCTCCATGGCGCGGTTCAGGAGGTTCTCCGGCGCGCGATTGACTGCCAGGGGACAAGTTTCCGCGACTACATCGATATCGAGGGCCGTCCCGGAAATTTTGGAGCCCGCCTGCTTGTATACGGGAGAGAGAATCAGCCCTGCCCTCGCTGCGGCAGTACCATCCGGCGGATCGTCGTCTGCAGCCGCAGCAGCCACTTCTGCCCGCATTGCCAGCGCTTCCGTTCCCGCACGGCTCCGTAGGCACAGCGCGGCCCCGCGGGCGCAATCGAAGGGAATTGCCGTTCAGAACGGATTACCCTGGCGGCGGAGCGAAGAATTCCAGCTTTGTGCGGAATCTCGAATCTGGAGTTTTTAGATTTGGTTCCGGGCAGCAGTCCCCGCCAGGAGGCTCTATCGCGAACACCAAGGGAGGGCTGAATCACTCTGAAAGGAGTCAGACATGACTCTGCAACCAGCTATTCTGACGACCACGGTAGGCTCTTATCCCGTGCCGGATTGGCTAGTCGCCTTGCCCAGCGAGCAGGCGCGCGCGGATGCCACGCGGGTGGTATTCGATACTCAGCGGCAGGCGGGCATCGATCTGCCCACCGACGGAGAGCTCTGCCGCTTCGATATTAATCATCCCGAGACAAACGGCATGATTGAGTATTTTGTGCGGCCGATGTCGGGCATCCAGTCGCAGCTTGGCCGGGCGGATTCGGAGGCGTACTACCGCGTCCCCGGGACGGCATACCGCGGCAAGCCTGCCGGCGTCGTGGTGGACGAAATCGGGGAGGGAACGCTTAACCTCCCGGACGACTGCGCGTTGGCCGCGAGGGTTGCGGGGGGTCCGTTTAAGTTTACGCTGACGAGTCCCTACATGCTCGCTCGCCTCCTGCTTGACAGGCATTATCGTGATTTTGAGACCCTGGTGATGGCCATCGCGCGCGTGCTGGCCGGGCAAGCCGCGGGTCTTCCTTGCTCCTGTGTGCAGGTGGACGAGGCGAGCATCATGGCTGAGCATCTCCAGCATGCGCCGCTCGCCGCGCGGGCGATCAACATGGTGCTTGACAAGGTTACATCACAGCGAGCGGTCCATCTGTGCTTCGGGAATTACGGCGGCCAGACGCTTCAGAAGGGGCATTGGGGCATGCTCATCGAGTTTCTCAATTCCCTCCACGCCGATCATCTGGTGCTCGAGCTGGCGCACCGGCCGGGCGAAGACCTGTACGCGCTGAAGGATATCGTTCCCCGCATCCGCCTCGGCATCGGCGTCGTCGACGTTAAGATCAATCACGTTGAGAATTCTGAGGAGATCGCCCGGCGCATCGAGACTGCGGAGAAGGTCCTGGGACCGGGCCGACTGGCCTGGATTCATCCCGATTGCGGGCTGTGGATGCTCAAACGTTCCATCGCGGATCGAAAAATCGAAGCGCTGGCCCGCGGCCGCGATCTGTACCTGGGCAGGAATTCCCGCAGGGGGGTTTCAGAAAATCCGTCCTCCACTTGCGGTCAGCACGAAAAGCCGCGGAATTAAACGGCAAGTCGGCGCTACCTGTTCCCCTGTGCTATAGCTGCACTGCGTAATAACGTCCTCCCTGCCTTTTGGGAACGTGGGTTTCCTGGTCTGCACAGAATGAGGCCAGGACAGTCGCGCTCGGCCTGATTACATCTCACCGCGACATACTATTGACTTCCCGGGCCTATTTTGACGACAATGTATACATATGCTCGCCAAAGGAAGCTTCGGTGCGCAGGCGATGTTACCTTCCATCAGTTGCCGCGTTCTTATTCGGAGCGATCATGATTCCAGCCAGGTGATGCAGTTCGCGGTCGAGGGCTTGCAGATTGGCCAGCAGGTGGTGGTGATGGCGAGCCCGCAGTTTCTTCGCGAGCTGGCGCACGACCTCGGTGAGAGCGGGATGCGGCCCGAGCCGCTGCTCCGCAACGGACGGCTGCTGTTCCTGACTGCTCCGGGCTGCGTTTCAGCCCTCATGAAGCCTGACGGCCCCTTGCAGCGCGGTCCGCTGCGACCTAATGCGCCGCTGTTGCGCTGGGTTTCGGACTGGTCCTGGGCGTATGGAAAGCAGACCGATCCGCTCGCCGTACTCGACTGCCAGCGGCGAGTTCATGATTTCCTGCACTCCCTGGGCGCGCTTTCTCTCTGCACGGCGCGAAGCGATCAGTTTGGCAGGAATTCAATGCTCGCATTACTGGCCGACCACCGGCGCGTTGTGCGCGGCATGGACCGGCCGCAAAGGATCCCGGCCGCGGCTGTTGCCCAAAGCGCTAAGCACTAAACCCATGTAGCGCCGGCGTCCTGTCGGGTTTTTGGTTTTGCAATGCCGGCGGGACGCCGGCGCTAGCCCCAAGCCTTCTGTAAGTCCTCCAGCCTCGTCTCGCTGAAACCCGAAAAGACGCACTCCGCTTCTCTGAGCTCCTCGGCAGGACGGCTGTGCGCCAGGGCCATGCACCTGAGCCCGGCAGCGTGCGCCGCCTCGATTCCCGCCGGAGCATCTTCGATGGCCAGGCACTCCGATCGCTCCAAGGGACGGGTGCCAGCGCCGTCGAGCGCCTGCAGCCTCATGAACGCGGTGTCATAAATCGCACGGTCGGGCTTGGAGCGCTCGCAGTCCTCGGCCGTGGCGAGCACGCTGAATTTCTCACGCAGTCCGAGGCGTGCGAGCAGCGTTTCCACCTCCTCGCGCAGGCTGCCGCTGGCGATGGCAAGAAGGTAACGCAGTGCGCAGCGCTTGACGAACTCGGCGGCGCCTGCGATCGGCTGCACGCCGCCGCCGCGAATGGCCTCGCGGTACGCGCTGGCTTTCCAGGCGAGCAGCTCAGCGCGGCGGCGCGGATTCACCGCCATCCCGTGAGTACGGTAGAGGCGCTCTACGATTCCGCGGTCGTCGAGCGCGAGGTAATCGCGGTAGTAGTTTTCGGGCGCGAGCGTCCAGCCTTCGAGCGCCGCCATTTCCTGCGTCAGCCGCATGATCAGCGGCTCGCTATCGACAATGACGCCGTCAAAATCGAAAATGATCGCGCGAAGCAAGTGAGGAAACCTCGTGTGACGGATTTCCGCCTGCGCGGAAACGACATGCATTATGTGAGCGGTAAGCGCCAGAGCCCGGTAGCCGAGTAGCGCAGACCTCCGCTTTTGAGGTCTGATTCCATAATGGCGTCGGCTCGTTAGTGCCGGTAAGCTTGGTTTGTTGTCCGACCAAGGCTGCCGGGAAAGGAGCCGAAC
>JBOGJW010000213.1:0-8263 GCA_050745245.1 Terriglobia bacterium
GCTCAGCCGGTCCATCACCGTGATTTCATTAGCCCCGCTATCGACTGAGGTCACCATGCCAGCGATATTCCGGAAGGATCCGGATACCACCTCCACGGCCGTAAGCTGGGACCCGTCCGCGCTCAGTGTGCCGCGCGCGCGAAGCTGGTCACCCGGCTGAATCTGCGCGAAGACGCCCGGCTTCGCATCCTGATATTGCACCGAGCCAGGCGCATAGCGCCTGAAGGTGGTGGCCGACGAAGTATGCACGGTGACGATCTTGCTTGTTCCACCCTCGCGCGCCGATACCGCGATGACGCCCGTTGCCGCGCCAACCGATTTCACCAGTCCCCCCACGCCGTTCTTCTGCCACTCCATCTCCTCTGTTTCCTGCTGTTTGGCGATGTCGCTGCGCTTGATTGCGATCAGCGTGGAGGCCGTGAGCGTATTGTTTTCCGTCAGCTTGCCGACGACCAGGATGCGGTCGCCCACCTGCAAGTCCTGCCGCGCCAGCGGCTGCGCGCCGCTCAGCGTGCGCTGTCCGGGCTCAACGCGCAGCATGCGCGTGGAGTCCTGGAGGGTTACGTGGATCGAGGCTCCCGCGTCGGTCTTCAGGGTGATATCGTTACCCTGGATCGCCTGAACCGTCCCGAGCGAGCGCGCGGCTGCACCGGGCGCGGCCTGCTGCTGCGCGGCTATGAGCGGCAGGGTAAGCGCGAGCGCGCACATGAAGACGCCCGCGAGATATTTCCCGAGCTTCATAGACCGTTTTCCTCGCTTATTGGCATCTCTCTGATCCTGTTTATCGGGATCTTTCCCGGCCTATGTAAGCGTGGACGTAAGGGCCCGGCCTGAGGTTTCAAGTATTTCGGGGGACGCAAATCGCGACGACGCGCTCAGAATGACACGCCGCTATTAAGGAACCGGTTACGCTACGGCAGCGTCCGATCCAGCTTCACAAGATACCCTGCCACCAGGCTGTAAGTTCCATAATAGTACGTCATACGCTCGGCGGACAAATTATCCCGGCGGGTGTGGAGCACTCCAACCGTTTCCTGCGTTAGTGAATGAATCGTGATCGTGGGAACTTTTCGGTGGCGGAAGGACATTGCATCATCGCGCCCGACCCATTCGAGGTTAACGCGAGGAATCCAGGTTGCCATGCTGTGCGCGACCGCGTCGAGCGGCGGTAGCAGGCTTGGGTCGGCGTGATCGGCCCAAATTTCCGGTGCGCCGAGGCCCAGGCACTCGAGATTCACCATGGCCCGGATGCGATGGAGCTCGGCGCGCGAGAGCCCCTGGACATAGCGCTTCGACCCTACCAGACCCTGTTCCTCGTCAGTAAAGGCGACGAAGATGAGCGTGTGGCGGCGCGGACGATTGTAGAGAGTCTGGTAAAGGCTCGGAAGCAACGATGCGCCACTCCAGTCATCCACGATTCCCGCTCCTTGCCGCACGTGATCCAGGTGCCCCCCTACGATGATGACCGACGAGGTTTGGCCCGGGGCGGTGCAAATGAGGTTGGAATCGCCGCGCGAGTTGATGGCCTGTTCCCTGAGCCGGCTGCCGCCGCACCCAGCCGCTTCGAACATCTGTTTGATCGCGCGCTCGCGCTCACGGTTCGCACGCGGCGCCGCCCTCAGGCGCTGCTCGATCAGGCTTGACGGCAGGAGACGGAAACCAGCGGCAGCTTGAGGCGTACCTGCCATTGCCAGTGACAAGTGACAAGTGACGAGTGACAAGAAAAGCCATTTCATCGAGGAATTGTGTGCACTACGGAGCGCTACTTGCAATGCAGGGGCAGAGGTTTGGACCAAATTTATATGTAACGCCGGTTGCCCTGACGCTAAAGTTTAGCGTCTGTTGTTCCGTTAATCAATCTTGGACTCGATTAAGCCGCCGCTGCAGGGGGCGCCTTCACGCGCTAAGGAATGACTTTGACCGGTTCATACGACTACCAATTAGTGGCGACGTCGCTGTTAATTGCGATGGCCGCCTCCTACGTGGCGCTCGACTTGGCCGGCCGGACTGCGGCGGCACAGGGCCGGGCGCGCGCCATCTGGCTTGGCGGCGGCGCCACCGCGATGGGCATCGGCATCTGGTCGATGCACTACATCGCGATGCTGGCTTTTACGCTGCCCGTGCGGGTGCGTTACGACCTTCCCACGGTATTGCTTTCCCTCCTCGCAGCCATCCTGGCCTCAGCCGTTGCCCTTTTTGTGGTGAGCCGGAAGCGGCTTAACGCTGCCAATGCCGTGGCCGGCAGTATCGTCATGGGCGGCGGAGTGGCGGCCATGCATTATATCGGAATGGCGGCCATGCGCCAGGCGGCCATGTGCCACTGGAACAACTGGATCGTGGCGCTCTCGGTGGTGATCGCTATCGTGGTTTCGCTGGTGGCCTTATGGCTGGCCTTTTATTTCCGAGGCGAAGCTAAAGGCGCCGGCCGGCTCAAACTGGCAAGCGCAGTGGTGATGGGAATCGCCATTGCCGCCATGCACTACACGGGAATGGCCGCAGCCAGCTACACTCCTTGTCCAGCGCCCGCAGATTTTTCCTCTTCCGTCGATGTTTCCGCGCTCGGCATCGCGGGGATTACCGTTGTGACTCTCATGGTGCTCGGTCTTGCCTTGATCACATCCATGGTGGACCGGCGATTTTCGGCGCAAGCCCTGCAGCTTGCATCCAGCGAAGGACGCTACCGGCTGCTGTTCGAGCGGTCCTTGGCGGGCGTCTTCCGGACGACGGTCGATGGCCGGGCGTTGGACTGCAATGACGCCTTAGCCCGCATTCTGGGCCACAAGTCCAGGAAAGAATGCCTGGCGCGTCCTGTCGCTGAGTGGTACTCGAGCGCCGAATCTCGGAAGTCGGTGCTTCTCCGGCTGAAGGAACAGAAATCACTGTCCAATGTCGAGCTGAGTTTGCGGCGAAAGGATGGTGGCACGGTCTGGGTGCTCGCGAACGCTACCCTCCTGGAGGTGGAAAGTGGCTCAGGCGTAATCGAAGGCACCATGATCGATATCACGGAACGCAAGCAAGCCGAGGACGAATTGAACAGGGCGAAGGAAACTGCCGAAGCCGCCAGCCGGGCCAAGAGCGAATTCCTCGCTAACATGAGCCATGAGATCCGCACCCCTATCAACGGCATCATGGGCATGACTGAACTGGCGCTCGATACAGAACTGGATGCGGAACAACGGGAGTATCTCGACATGGTCAAGAGCTCCGCCGACTCCCTGCTGACCGTGATTAATGACATTTTGGATTTCTCCAAAATTGAGGCTGGCAAGCTGGACCTGGATCCGATCGAGTTTGATCTGCACGACTGCCTGGAAGAGACGGCCCGAGCCTTTGCTTTTCAGGCGGAACAAAAGAAATTGGAACTCGTCTGCGATTTAGCGCCGGACGTGCCGCAAAACGTTACCGGCGATCCCACTCGCCTGCGGCAGATCATCGTGAATCTGCTGGCGAACGCACTCAAGTTCACCGAGCGTGGCGAGGTACTGCTACGAGTAGAACGCGAGGCTCCCGATGCGGCCGTGCTGCCGGCCGAAAACCGGGCAGCATTGTTGAGATTCACGATCAGGGACACTGGCATCGGCATTGTGCGAGAAAAGCAGCGAGAGATCTTCGAGGCTTTTGTTCAAGCGGACGGCTCGATGACGCGCAGATACGGCGGCACGGGGCTTGGCCTGACGATTTCATCGCGTCTGGTGAAGATGATGGGAGGCCGCATCTGGGTAGAGAGTGAACCGGGCCAAGGGGCAAGTTTTTGCTTCACCGCCCGACTCGGGTTGGGCCGCACGATGCCTTTTCAAAAAATGGCTGAGCCCGTGAGCCTGGCTGGCTTGCGGGTATTGGTGGTTGATGACAATGCAACCAACCGGAGAATCCTGAAGAATATGCTGGAGCGCTGGGGGATGGAGCCGGTCCTCGCGGACTGCGGTGAAGCTGCCTTGCTGGCTCTCGAGAACGCCTGTAATGGGTAGAGGCCTTTTGACCTCGTGATTACCGACGCGCAGATGCCCGAAATGGACGGGTTCACACTGGCGGCGCGCATCCGGGAGAACCCTGAAACAGCCCGAACCCTCATCCTCATGTTGACGTCGGCCGGTCAGCGGGGGGATGGCGCTCGCTGCCGCCAGCTCGGCCTGGCCGGTTACCTTGTGAAGCCGGTGTGGCTGGCGCAACTGCACCAAGCCATTCTGAGCGTGCGCAGCGGTATGCTGGCGGATGGTAAAAACTCATACCCGCTCGTTACCCGCCACTCCTTGCGCGAGAATCGCGAACGCCTGGCAAGCTTGCGGATTCTGGTGGCGGAGGACAATCCGGTAAACCAGGAGGTCATCCGACGGCTGCTCGAAAAACGCGGTTGCAGCCTGGAAGTGGTAGGAACGGGCTCAGGAGCTGTGGCCGCGTTTAACCAGGAGCATTTTCATCTGGTGCTGATGGATGTGCAGATGCCCGAAATGAGCGGGTATGAAGCCGTCGCCGCGATCCGCGCGTGTGAGAAGGAAACCGGCAGCCACACGCCCATCATCGCGCTGACGGCGCACGCCATGAAAGGCGACCGGGAAAAATGTCTGGCAGCCGGGATGGACGGCTATATAACCAAGCCTGTTCAGCCAAAAGAATTGCTCGCAATGGTCGAAAACGCCACTTCGAAACTCGCCCTCCACCCCTCAGCCGTGGCGCATGAGCCTTCAGTAGTTTGCGAGCCCATCGCTTGAGCGCCGGCCTGCCGATTTGCCTTGTGATTGCTGATTTGTGATTTGTAATTGGTGATTCGTGATGCGTGATTTCAATCGCCAATCACTAATCACGAATCAGCAATCACCAATCACCAATCACCAATGATCTTGAAGGATCGCCGGATGAGCCGGGTGGCTTCCCGGCTGATACGATATGCGCGCAGCTCACTTGCCGCCGCCCAGCGGACTTCCGCGGCGTCGGAGCCTCGCCGCAGCCGCCCGCCTTTCACGCGGCAGGCGTAATCCAGCACAACGTAGTGAAACTCAACCCTGCGGTCTTTCCGCTCGATGCGCTCGTAGAGGCCGGCTAGCTCGACGGGCTCAATCAAAAGTCCGGTTTCTTCCCGGATTTCCCGCCGCAGCGCCGCGGCCGCGTGCTCACCCAGCTCGACCATGCCGCCGGGTATTGTCCATCGTCCTTTCTGGGGCGCCTTGCCGCGCCGGACCAGCAGCACTGAGCCGCCCCTGATCACGATTCCGCCCACGCACACAATCGGCTGCCGCGGAAACGCGCGTCTCACCGTAACGCCCTGGCAATCGCCCTCGCGAGGGGCGCGGACGAATTCGAACCCTGGCCCCTGGCAATTCCGGCCGCTGGGAGCGCGGGAGAAGGGGGAAATTGGCGGTCCAGCGCGAGGTTGATCTCAAGTACGTTTACCCGCGGCTCGCCCAGGAACCCAAGCTGGCGCCGCTGCGTGTGCTGGCGAATCAGGCGCCTGATCTGCCGCAATGCGGCGCCCCGCGCGGCGGCAACGCGAGCGGCTTGGGCGAAGGCCGAAGCGGGGCTGATATCCGGATCCAGGCCGCTGCCGGAAGCGGTAAGCAGGTCAGCGGGAATTGGTCCGTGATAGGAAGGATTCTCCTCGCGAAAATTCGCGACCGCCGCCTTCACGCGGCGGTACAGAACGGCGCTGGTGGGCCCGAGATTGGAGCCGCCCGAGGCCAGCGCATCGTAGGCCTCGTTGCCGGTTGCCGAGGGACGAGGATGAAAATACCGCGGCCCGGCGAAGCTCTGGCCGATGAGCGATGAGCCTACGATTCGCCCCTCCGTTCGAACCAGGCTGCCGTTTGCGCGATGCGGAAACAGCAGATGGCACAATCCGGTGAGCACGCCGGGATAGACGAACCCGAGCAGAATCGTCAGCAGCACCATCATGCGAAACGCGGGCGCGATATGCCGCCACATAATAAAAGTCTCCTCAGGCCAGATGCAGCAGGAGCAGTACGCGATCGATAATCCAGATGCCCGGGAAGGGCGCGATGAGTCCGCCCAGGCCGTAGATCAGCAGATTGCGGCGCAGCAGCAAGGCCGCGCCCTCCGGCCGGTACTGCACGCCGCGAAGCGCCAGAGGCACAAGCGCGATAATGATCAGCGCGTTGAAAATCACCGCCGCGAGCACGGCGCTTTGCGGCGAGTGCAGGTGCATGATGTTCAGCGCGTTGAGCGCCGGATAAGTTGCCGCGAACATAGCCGGAATGATGGCGAAGTATTTGGCAATATCGTTTGCAATCGAGAAGGTGGTGAGCGCGCCCCGCGTAATGAGCAGTTGCTTGCCTATGGCGACGATTTCCACCAGCTTGGTGGGGTTGCTGTCGAGGTCCACCATGTTACCGGCTTCCTTGGCGGCCATCGTTCCTGTATTCATGGCCACGCCGACGTCCGCCTGGGCGAGCGCCGGAGCGTCGTTGGTGCCGTCGCCGGTCATCGCCACAAGGCGGCCCTGAGCCTGCTCCTTCTTGATGTATTCGAGCTTGTCCTTGGGCGTAGCCTCGGCGAGGAAATCATCCACGCCGGCTTCCCTGGCAATCGCCGCCGCGGTGAGCGGATTGTCTCCGGTAATCATCACCGAGCGGATGCCCATGGCGCGCAAGTGAGCCAGGCGGTCGCGCATTCCGCCCTTGACGATGTCCTTGAGATGAACCAAGCCGAGCAGCCGCGCGCCGTCGGCTACCGCCAGCGGAGTGCCGCCAGTGCGGGAGATGCGTTCTGCGATCTCCGTGAAATCGACGGGAATCTTGCCCCCGTTCTCCTTCACGAATCGCACCACGGCTTCGGTGGCGCCCTTGCGGAGCGCGCGGCCGCCCAGGTCCACGCCGCTCATGCGCGTGAATGCGGAAAACGGTATAAACCGCGCCTCCTGCTGCTGGAGCTCGCGTCCGCGCAGGCCGTACTTTTCCTTGGCCAGCACCATAATCGACCGGCCTTCTGGCGTCTCATCCGCGAAGCTGGCAAGCTGCGCTGCATCGGCCAGCTCTACGTCCGCCACGCCTTCGGCGGGAATAAACTCGACCGCCTGCCGGTTGCCAAGCGTAATCGTGCCTGTCTTATCGAGCAGCAGCGTGTTGACGTCGCCGGCTGCTTCCACCGCCTTGCCGCTCATTGCGAGCACATTGTGCTGCATCACGCGGTCCATGCCCGCAACGCCAATCGCTGAAAGCAGGCCGCCGATGGTAGTGGGAATCAGGCAGACGAGGAGGGAAACGAGCACGGCAAGCCCGGGAATTCTGCCGGCGTGAAGCGCCGTCACCGCGTAGACGGCAAACGGATCGAGCGTGACCACCGCGAGCAGGAAGATGAGCGCCAGCCCGGCGATGAGGATGTTCAGCGCGATCTCGTTGGGCGTCTTTTGCCGTTCCGCGCCTTCCACGAGCGCGATCATGCGGTCGAGGAAGGTCTCGCCCGGATTCGAGGTGATGCGGATTTTGATGTGGTCGGAAAGAACGCGCGTGCCTCCTGTGACGGCGCTGCGATCCCCGCCCGATTCCCGGATTACCGGCGCGCTTTCCCCGGTGATGACGGACTCATCGACGGTGGCGATGCCTTCAATGATCTCGCCGTCGCCGGGGATAATATCGCCGACCTCGCAGATGACTATATCCCCCGCGCGCAGTTTCGACGCCGGGATCACCTCGAATTTTGAGCCGGCCACGCGCTTGGCCTGGGAATCCGTCTTCGTCTTCCGCAGCGTGTCGGCCTGCGCCTTGCCGCGCGCCTCCGCCATGGCCTCGGCGAAATTGGCGAAGATCACGGTGAACCACAGCCAGATGGCGATCTGGAGCACGAACCCGATGTGCGGACCGCTCCTGAAGAGAGAGCGCGCCAGCAGAAAAGTGGTGAACGCCGCGCCGACTTCCACCACGAACATCACCGGGTTCTTGACCTGCTTGGCGGGATTCAGCTTTACCAGCGAGTCTCGCGCCGCCCTCCGCAGAATCTGGCGATCAAGCAGCGGACGCGCACGCACCAGCCGCTTGGGAATGAGTTCGGTTTCCTGATCGAGCTCAGGCGTTGACATGGAATGAATCAGCCCGCGAGCGGGCGGAGCGAATACAGCCGGCAGCGTAAAAGTCTGCGAAAACTTTCGAATATGTCATGCTGGCCTGAAAAGGTCTGCTGACGCCCCTCACCCGGCTCGCTCCGCTCGCCACCCTCTCCCATGGGAGAGGGCAGGACGTCGTGAGGGCATCGGCGCCCTCTCCCTTCGGGAGAGGGCTCCCGAGGGACGAGGGCGGGTGAGTGGTCATTTTCATCC
>JBOGJW010000214.1:0-3404 GCA_050745245.1 Terriglobia bacterium
GGCCGCGCTGCGCTAACCAGCAACTCCTGATCTTTGCCCTTCAAATCAATCCCTCCCGATGCAAATCAGCGCCATTCTGACGGACGTAGGGGGCGTGCTCGGCACGAACGCGTGGGACCGTCCCACGCGCGTCCGGGCGGCCGAGCGCTTCTCGATTCCCTGGGGCGAATTCGAGGAGCGGCACGAGCTGGTGGTAAATGCCTTCGAGCTGGGGCGGCTGAGCCTCGATGAATACCTCGAGCGCGCGGTATTCTTTCGTCCGCGCGAATTCACCCGCCAGGAGTTTCGGGACTTCATGTTCGTGCAGTCGCAGCCGTTTCCCGAGGCGATTGCGCTGTTCCAGCGGCTCGCCGGCGCGCGCCGGTATTTACTGGCAGTCATGAATAATGAATCGACCGAGCTCAATCTTCACCGGGTTGAGAAGTTCGGATTGAGGAACATCTTCTCGGTCTTCTTCAGCTCGTGCTTTCTAGGCGTCAAAAAGCCAGACGACGCGATCTACCGCGCCGCGCTTAAGCTGACGCAGAGAGAACCCGGCGAATGCCTGTTCATTGACGACCGGCCGCTCAACGTGGAGCGCGCCCGCAAGTGCGGAATGCGGGTGATCCACTGCCAGGACCCGCTGAAATTGGAAAAGCAGATGGCGGCGCTGGGGGTGCTTTGAACGATGCCCAGCTTTGAATTAAGCAGTTTGGAGTTCGACGACAGCCTCAACTGCGTGTTCGAGTGCCGGGCTCAGCTTAATTGGAAGAAAATAAGCGGCAGGGTACAAATAGTCTTCGCCCGATTCATCGATGACGCGCGCCAAGTGATCTCTCGCGGCTTGTGGATCAGGAAGCTGCTCATAAATTTTCCGGAGTTCCAAGGAGGCTGGATAGTCCTTGTTTGAGACACAAACTACGAATTTTCGACTCTGTTTCACCGGCTAATCCAAATAGCGCTTGATGCGCAGCTCCTTAATGCCAATTCCATGGGCCTCGTACCAGTGAAGCTCAACTGTTCGAATTCTACCACCGTGCAACCTGACTTTTGCAAGGCCTTTCATCTTTCTCCATCGCCCTTTCCCGTATAAACGGCGCAATCTGGGGAGGTGGCGAATCGAACGTCCGACTGCGATTGTCTCAACCTCCTCGATTCTGCCAAGAAGTTCAAAATACATTCAGAACCCATTCCGAGCGTGTTGAATACTTTCGCCGGAGCGAATCCGCGGCGCTAAGCTAAAATATCCTCAGGCGCAGGATGCGCCGTACGACTTCTTCGGGAGGGAGCGAGTCCGCATCGATATGGAATTCGGCGAGGCGGTAGTAGGGCAGGCGCTGAGCGAAGAGGTGCGCGAAGCTCTCGGGGTCGCGGAAGAGGGGGCGATTGTCAATTGCGGCGCAGCGGCGGCGCAGCTCTTCGAGGCTGCAATCGAGGAAGACGGTGGCCCCGCCGGTGCTTCGAATCAGCTCGAAGTTGGCGTGCTGAACCCACGTGCCGCCGCCGAGCGCGACTACGGCGGGCTCCGTCTTCGAGACCTCCCAGAGCGCTGCGTGCTCGAGCTGGCGGAAGAAGGGCTCGCCCTGGCGCTCAAAGATTTCGCGGATGGTGAGGCCCTGGCCGGCTTCGATGGTGGCGTCGAGATCGATGAAGGGCCATCCGGTTTCAAGGCCCAGAAGCCGGCCGACCGTCGTTTTACCGCTTCCCATGAAACCCAGCAGATAAATAAGTTTTCTGCGAAAACGGGCCATAACTGAAAGGAATTGTAACATGCAAGCGCCAGCGCCTTCGGGCCAGCCGGAACTGCAATTGACCGATCTCAGCGAGATTAATTTCGCAATGACGCATTCGAGGACGCTTACCACCGCGGTGCAATTGGGCCTCTTTTCACAAATCGCGGCGGGGCGGCGCACGGCCTCGGAGATCGCAAGCGGGGCCGGATCGAGCGAGCGCGGCACGCGCATGCTGCTGGACGCGCTGGTTGCGCTCCGCCTGCTCGCCAAAAAAGATGGCCAGTACACGCTAGCGCCCGTCGCGGCCCGCTATCTGGTGCGCTAGAGCCCGGACTACATGGGATTTATGATCGAGGGTGACGGCTTGTGGCAATCGTGGACCCACCTGACCGAAGTGGTCCGCTCCGGCCAGCCGATTCATCCCCACGCGGGGCACCAAGCGGCGGAGGAGTTTTTCCCCACACTGGTGCGCAGTCTTCACATCACCAACCGCGAGCCCGCGCGAAAGCTGGCGCTAGCCCTCGAAGTGGCCGTGAAAGGCCCGCTTAACGTGCTGGACGTAGCGTGCGGGTCGGGCGTCTGGAGCATTGCCGTTGCCGAGGCGAACTCTCAGGCGCGCGTTGCGGCGCTGGATTTTCCGAAGGTATTAGAACTGAC
This sequence comes from Terriglobia bacterium, assembly GCA_050745245.1. Classification (GTDB taxonomy): domain Bacteria; phylum Acidobacteriota; class Terriglobia; order UBA7540; family UBA7540; genus RH2-MAG17b. The sequence goes on from JBOGJW010000214.1 coordinate 2,370, forward strand.
GCAGCAGTTCGCCGCAAGCCATGGCGTGGGCGACCGTTTTGAATACCTGGCGGGCGATCTCCGCAGCGCTGATCTCGGCGAGAACCGCTTTGACCTGGCGCTGCTCGGCAACATCTGCCACTCGGCAGGAGAGCACGCCTCGCGCGACCTGCTCCGGCGATTGCATCGCGCCTTGCGCGCCGGCGGGTGGCTGGTGATCATCGACACCATCCCGGACGATGAGCGCTCCGGGCCCGTTTTTCCCCTGATTTTCGCGCTGAACATGCTGCTGAATACCGAGGAAGGCGACGTCTACACGCTTGCCGAATATCGCCAGTGGCTCAGCGAAGCGGGATTCGCGCGCGCTGACACGACGTCCATCTGATCGCATTCGCCCGCCATTGTCGCCGCGAAAAGCTGAGCCGGGAAGCCCAGCACGGCAGAGCGGCAGTCCAACACACGGTCATTCTGAGCGAGGTTGCTGCGGCGACCGAGCGAAGAATCTCTGCATTTTAAGAAGCCAAGCGAAATGCGGGGATTCTTCGCTTCGCTCAGAATGACAGCTTCACCCCTCTACTTCAATCCTCGGCACGCGCTTGCCAATCGCGCAGAGTACTTCGTAAGGAATAGTCCCCAATTCTTTTGCTACTTCCATGGCGGTGATGGAAGCTCCGCCGGCGCGGCCGATCAGCGTGACTTCGTCGCCGACGGCAACGCCGGGAACATCAGTCACATCGACCAATGTGAGGTCCATGCTGACGTTTCCGACAATGCGCGCGAAGCTGCTGCGGATGATGACGCGCCCGCGGTTCGAGAGGCCGCGGCTGAGGCCATCCGCATAGCCTACCGGGAGCGTCGCAATGCGCGACGGGCGGCGTGTGAAGAAGGATGCGCCGTAGCCGAGCGGCGCTCCGGCGGCGTGGTCCTTCAGGAACACGACGCGCGACTTGAAGCTGAGAACCGGCTCGAAGGTGACAACGGGACGCAGCGACTGGCCCGGCGCCGCGATCAGCGGCAGACAGTAGCCATACAGCAGCGCTCCGATTCGCACCAGAT
>JBOGJW010000215.1:0-3220 GCA_050745245.1 Terriglobia bacterium
AATACATGCAGTACGCGCTGGTCTTCGAGTGGCATGTGTTCCAGGCCTACGAGCGCTCGGGGGCGCGAGCTGTAGCGGTGATGTCCCCATCGCCGGGATCCCTGGACAATAGAGGCCGGCGGTGAGAGCCTGCCCTGGGCAGCGCGAAGGGATACCGCCGCTACAACGTAGCGCCGCGAAAATTCCACTCCTCGTGATGCTTGCCGCAGCGGCGGCGGGCGCGGCGGGGAGTCCCCGCGGCACAGCGCGGGCGGTGATCGGCGGCGCGACGGTCGAGATTGATTATGGACGCCCGTGGGTGCGCGGCCGCGACCTGTTGCAGTGGATCGAGCCGGGACAGCTCTGGAGGCTTGGCGCCGACGCGCCCACCACGATCCAGTCGACTGCCCGGCTCGGCTTCGGGGGAATGCTGGCGCCGCCCGGCAAGCACATTCTTCTGGTGCGCTATATTGCGCCGGGCGCATGGTCGCTGGTGATTTCAAGCCGGCCCGCCATCGAGTACGTACCGGCGGCCCGCATCGCAGAAGCGCTCGCGCATTTCGATCAGCGAAAAGATCCCGTCGAGCAGTTCACCATTCAAATCCTCGCCCTAAACCACCACGGCGCCATCGACATCGCATGGGGTCGGTACCGCCTGAGTGTTCCCTTCTCCATTGCCAATCGGTAATTGCGCGCCCCGGGCACGCAGATGCGGCTTTACGCCGCCAGTTACGTTGGCGGGGTAAACCCGCCGCTATGGATTCGTCCAGTCTTGGAGCCTGCCGCACCCTCTTGTAAACTCTAAGTGGGGAGAGGCGCATTTTGGCAACGGGCTCCGGGGTTCTTAAAGGTTTGTGGAAAGCGGAATCCTCGCCCGGCGTTACATTCCCGGGCTCGCGCAGAGGCTTACATCCGAGAGCCGGGAGGCGATCTTCCTGGAGGCTTCTGCCCGCGTTGGGCGCCTGCTGTGCGCTCCTGGCGGCGAGCTGCGCCGCCCGCGCGGCGGGTGAAGAAGCTTTTCGAGGCGAGACGGTGGTGACCATCAAGTTCCGCACCGACGCGAACCTGAACCCCAAAGATTTCCAGCAGGAGATTACGCAAAAAACGGGCGAGCCGCTCGATCCGGCCAAAATCAGCGAGAGCCTGAAGAAGCTTTACGCCACGGGCAGGTTCCAGGCGCTCGAAGCCGAAGCCGAACCCGCAGCCGGCGGCGTTGCGCTGATCTTTGCAGGAGAAGCGCGGTTTTTCATCGGCGTGGTGCGAGTCAGCGAGACGCCTCGCGCGGTTCCCCCCGAAAGCCTGGCCACCGGCGCCCGCCTGAACCTGGGGCAGCCGCTGTCACAATCGGCCCTGGAAGAAGCGCGGAAGCGCATCCAGTCGGTGATGGCGGCGAACGCCTACTATCGGGCTCGCGTATCGTACAAGGTAACTCGTCACCCGGAGAGCCAGGTGGCGGAAGTGGTCTTCAGCGTAATTCCGGGCGCGCCCGCCCTCCTCTCGCAGGTAAGGTTTCAGGGCAACGCCGTTGTTGCCGCGGCGCGATTGGAACAGTTGGCAGGATGGAAAAAGGGCTCGCGCCTCACGCCGGCGAAAATCCAGCACGGACTCTACCGCATCCGCACTTTTTTAGGCAAGCGCGACTATCTTGAAGCAACGGTGAATACGCTGCGCCGCGAATTCGACGCGCGCCGCAACACAGAGACGCTCATCGTAAGCGTCAAGCCCGGGCCGGTGGTCCGCGTGCGGACGGAAGGTGCGCGCGTTCCGGTATCGCAGCTAAAGAAAATCCTGCCGGTTTACACCGACGGGCTCACGGATGATCTTTCGCTCGATACCGGCTCGGACGCGCTGGCGGATTACTTCGAGAAGGAGGGCTATTTTTCGGCGCACGTCCGGTGGAACCGGATTCAGCACCCGGACGAGACCGATATCACATACATCATCGATCCGGGCGCCCGCTCCACATTTGGAGGTTACGCTTTCAAGGGCAACCACAGCATCTCTTCCGCCGATCTTTCCAACCTCGTAACGCTGGAGCCGGCCAGTTTTCCCACCCGGCTGCGAGGCGTCTTCAGCAAGCAGATGCTCGACCACGACGTGAACGCGATCAAGGCGCTGTACCGCTCAAAAGGCTTTCTTGACGCACGTGTGGACCCGCAGATGAGCAGCCAGGCTGGCGACCTGTTCGTTACGTTCGATATCGACGAAGGGCCTATCACGCGGGTGGATAAAGTGAGCATTCAGGGCGTTGACCAAGCCATGGCGAGCCAGTTGAGGCCGCAGCTTCAGGCCGTGCCGGGCCACGCCTACTCTCCCGGTCTTGTGGCCAAGGACCGGAACGCGATGCTGACTTCGCTGGCAAACCAGGGATTCAATCAGGCCGCCATTTCGACCCACGTCAGCAATGCCGGCGGCCACCGCATGGATATCGGCTATACCGTTGAACAGGGGTCAAGGGAGTACGTTCAGAATATCGTCGTGATGGGAAACGAGTTCACCCGCGAGGGAGTGATCCGGCGTCAATTGACGCTTCAGAGGGGGCAGCCGCTGGACCAGTCGAAGCTGCTCGAATCCCAAAGAAACCTTTACAATCTGGGGCTTTTCAATTCGGTTCAAATTGCGCCGGAAAATCCCCGCGGGGCCGAGCCCGGCAAGACGGTGCTGGTGCGCGTGGAGGAAGCGCAGCGCTGGACGCTCGGCTACGGCTTCGGCTTGGACGTACAGCGGCTCGGCGGCGGGCAGCCCCAGGGCTCGCTGGGAGTAAGCCCCCGCCTGTCACTCGACCTTACGCGAATTGACGTCGGCGGGCGCAACCAGACGATTTCGCTGCGCACGCGCGTTTCCGATCTCGAGACCGGGGGCGAAGCCAGCTACGTGATCCCCAACTTTCTGAATCATCCCAACCTCACTTTCCACCTGGATGGAATTGCGTACCGCACACGCGATATTTTGACCTTCACCTCGATGATCTCGCAGGGCTCGCTGAGTCTGCAGAAGCAATTCACGCCGTTCACGTACTGGGTGAACCGCTATAATTACCGGCTGGTTTCGGTCTCTGACCTGAAGATCAATCAGCTTCAGATTCCCTTATTCAACCAGCCGGTTCGCGACGCAGGGTTCGAATCAACGCTCATTCACGACACGCGCGATGATCCCGCCAACGCCACGCGCGGGTCATATTCGCTGGTGGATGGCAGCATCTCCTCCACGGAGCTTGGATCGCAGGCGAGCTTTACGCGAT
>JBOGJW010000216.1:0-2031 GCA_050745245.1 Terriglobia bacterium
ATCGAACACCACTCGGTAGTAATCATTTTCGATAGTGTTGCTGGCGGGCAGCGGCATTGCGCCCGAGGGCGCTGGGCTGCGAACGATCTGGTAGCAGCGGTAGCCCATCGAGGGCACGTCGCGGGCCATGAAGCGAACATGATTGTAGCCGGTGCCGCGCCGCAGAACCTCATAAGGAACCATTTTCATCGTGGGGTATTGCCTGATCGCCACGCCGTCGTTCAGGTCGATGTCCACCAGGCCGCTGCGCGCCCAGCTTAGTGAATTGAAAACGACGATAGCCGGCGCGGGAATGCGGATCTGGTCCGCAAGCTGGCTCATGGATTGATCGACGATGGAATTGATCTCCTGCCGGGCGTTCACGACGAACTGGTCCTTGGTGAATTGCTGGCGGCGCGTTTCCTCGCTGCGCGGGCGCGAATATCCGCCCCACGATGTGAAGGTGTGCTCGGCGTAAAGGATCAAGTTCCGCCACATCGCGCGGATCTGCGCTCGCTCCCCGGCGACGTTCTTCTGCACGTAAGAGCCAAGCGTCGAGAGCTTCTCGGCGGAGAGCGCCCGCTGCTGATCGATCCGGTCGATGGCGGCGTAGCGCGCGTCGGTGCCGATGCCGTCTTCCCAATACGGGCCGCCATCGCCGGAAACGGTGGGCAGCTCCTTGCCGAAATGCGAGTCGATGTAGCGGAAGTAGTCCGGAAAAGTCGCGATCACAAAATGCGGGAACGCATATGCCTCATTCCACTTGCGGACAAACTCAGCCTCGCCCGGGACGAGGTCCGTGTTCTCCACCTGCGTTCCGTAGATCAGCGCGGCGTCGGGCTTGTAAGAGGGCCGGCTGTACGCCTGGAGAAACGTCGGCACGGACTGGCGGCACGCCGGGACGCTTGCCGGGAGCTGGCAGATGAAGCTGAGCTGAAAATACTGGCGCGAGTAGGACATTAAAACCTTGCTACCGTCCGGCCCCTGCCACCAGAAGGGCGATTTCGTGTTCCATCGCCCCCACAGCAGGATCGGCGCGCGGTCGTTATTGCTGGCCGCGGCAAAATAGCGGATGCCGAGCGCGTGCAGGATCGATGGATAAGACCACGTGTAGCTCGGAACGTCGGTGATGTTCACGTAATCGAATGGGATGTTTTGCTGCTGGTGAAGGCGGTAGCCGTAAAAGGTGGATCGGATCAGCTCTTCGAGGCTGGCAAAACCGGTGAGGATGTTTGCGTACTGCGCCGGCACGCCGATCTTGCCCTGGCGCACCAGATTGAAAAAGGCCTTTTGCGCAGACGTATTGCGCGACGCGACGTAATGCTGAACGATCCACGTGCCATCCAGGCTCCAGCGCATTTCCGGGTGCGCGGCGAGAAGTTGAAGCAGGTGGTCGACATTGCGGTCGTGCACCTCGGCCACCTTCCCGCGGTAGTCGGTGAAGCCGACGTCGAGATGTTCGTGCGGCACGAGGTACAGCGTCCATTTGCGCGCGGGCTGGAGCTGAAGCGATTGGCGGAAGGTCTTGCCGTTCACGCGCAGGCGCGCCTCGGCCGTTGCGTGCCCCGAAAACGCTGGGACCGAAAACTCGAATCGCTGCTCGCCGAAATCGGGCGAGCTTGAGAGAGTCGCGGTGGAGCGCCTCCCGCCGATCGCAAGCTGAAGCTGGCCGCGGCGGACCTTACTGCCAAGCGTCACTTGCGCGCGGATGATCTCGTCCCCATGAGAATAGAAAATCGTAGGCTGGAGGGAGATTCGCGGCGCGCGCGGCATAGCCCCCTCGCGGTCATTCACAAGGCGAAGCGCGTCGTAGGTGAGCCACGAATCGCCCGGGCCGTCCTTCGGATCATCGAGCGCCGTGATCACCAGCTTGTCCTGCCCGGCCCGCAGCGCCCGTGCGGGCAATTCGACGCTGAGCGTGTCCACGGCGTAGATGGGCGACCACGCCGCGCCCTCGCCGGGGTAATAGCTGAGCTTGGGATGAAAGTAGAAGTTGCCGGTTTCGCCGTTGATTGAAACCGCGAGGCGAGGGCGCCGTGGCGTGTCCAGGAT
>JBOGJW010000217.1:0-10742 GCA_050745245.1 Terriglobia bacterium
GCAGATCAAACGGTTTTCGCGGCGCGCTACCCCCAACCTGGTTTTTGAATCGCATTTTCAGGATAATTAAGCCTAATCGCTACAACACCCCGGCTACCGGACCGCCGCTAATTTGGACAGCCGTGGGTTTATCCCGCCATCCAAAAATGGCGGCGTAAAGCCGCCTCTACGCGCCTGAAACTGAGGCATTGTGGAGGCGCCTACGCCGCCTCAGCCGTCTGCTTCTTTCGCCGGGCCAGCGCCACAAATACCGCGCCGAACAGAGCGCCTATGATCATCGTGTATGCAATCCACATGACGAGCTGCGGAATCAGCGCGATGTCCACGTACTTGGGCCAGAACGCGCTCGGCACGGCTTCGGGCGGCAGCGCGTCGTAGTGCGTGCCCCAGCTCCCCCGAATCGCCAAGTACATGATCACCGCCACCGGAATTCGCGCCGTGTAGGCGTAAGCCAGCAAGGTTTTGGCCAGCGCCCGCCACGGGACGAACTGCAGCGCAGCGGAGATAACGATCAAGGCAAGGCCCGCTGCCAGTTTGCCCGGGAAATGCAGCACCGGCGCGAACCCCAGGAATACGCCGCCGGCAAAAACGAAAATCCCAAGGATTGCAAAGCCGATTGATTTTCCCAGGCTGGCCGCTCCCCGGCCGGAATCCGCCAGTTTCAACGCAAAGTAGGGCCCGAAGATAATGGGCAGCCAGGTAATTCCGACAATGGCGCCGCCTCCGCCCGCCGCCGGGTTGAAGAATAGCCTCGACCAATGCTGCAGTTCCCCTTCCAACCGCAAAATGGTGACGGCCAGCGTGATCACCGCCGGAATAAGAATCAGCCCCGCAATTGATAATCTCGAAGGCGATGAATCGTCCATCTGCTACTCCCTTTCCGTTTATTGCCGGGATCCACGACTGAGGAATGAAACAAGGATAACACATGGGGCGGCGGCCGGCCAGCCTGCCAACCCTTCCGCCTCGCGCGCGATTTTCTTTCCGCCGCTTACCGCTCGCAAGACGGCGCGACGTCGCTTTAACGCTCCGGGTTCTTCGCCAAGCTCACCAGGTTTGCGAACAAGCGGTAGGCGCCGGGCACGCCCTCCGGCAGTTGGCGATAGAAGGCCAGCGCATCGTAGATGTAGAGGCCCTTGCCATACCGCGCATAGAGCAGCCCGCCTTTCTGCGGCGGCTGGCCGGGGTCGTGCGTTTCCACCAGCGCCTTATAGCGCGGATCCCACGAAGTCATAAAGCCGTGACCGCGCTCTTCCACCCATCCCTTGAAGTCCTTCGCCGTGATCTTATTCGGCCAGCGAAGAGCGGGATTTGAGGGGTCCAGAATTCTTACCGGCGAGTTTTCATCTACGACCACCTGCGGGTTGCTGCTCAGAGAGTACGGGTACGGGCCGTAGTCGTGGTCGAACTCCGGCGTGTTGTACTGCACGATGAGCACGCCGCCGTTTCTCGCATAGCTCAGCAGCCGGGCGTTATACGTCCGCACGTCCTCCCGCGCCGCGTACGCCCGCACACCCAGTACGATCGCGGAGTATCCCGCAAGGCTCCCGGTCGCCAGCTCCTGCGCGGAGATCGTGTGCACGGGGATGCCGAGGTTCTCAAGGGACTGCGGCACGCGGTCGCCCGTGCCCTCGATGTAGCCTGCCTCCAGGCCCGGCGCCACTTTGATATCCGTGCCGGTGAGCCTGCACTCTGCCGGCCGATAGTAGTTATAAGGCGGCAAGCCCGTGTAGCCTACGGTTTGGAAGCCCTGCCGGTAGGATTGGCCCTGATATTCGGCCGCCGCGCTGATCTGGTACTGCCGCTGCTTCAAATGAGCGGCGCGCACGTCGAAGCGGAGAATTTCGTTCTGGCCCTCGCTCGCCGTCGAGAACGCCGCCATCACTGGAGAAGCGCTCCAGCCGGCGGGCAGCCCAAGCCGCACGGCGCCGTTTGCGGGACCTTGCACATCGCTGTGGATCGTAACGGTGAGCGAGACTCTTCCGGTGTCGAGCGGAATAACCCCCGCGTGGGGGGAAAGCCAGACGGAAATCGCGGGGCTCACCACGAGCGGCTGCAACACCGTCCCCTCACCGCGCACCCTCTGCGCCGTCTGGACTACTTTTTCGAGCCGCACCGGCACGTCCTGGTACATGAGTTCCGCCCGCGCCGCCAGCGGAAGCGGTGCGAACGGCAGCCCGGCGTAGCGGCGATCCAGGATGTTGTAGTACGGCTGCTCGATGTTTGGCCTCCAAAAATACGGCTTCGTAAAGGCCGTGCCGGGCGGCACGGTGACGCTGAAAACAGCCTGTTGCGGATGATTGTCCTCCAGGTTATCCGCTGCGGTGCTGATGTTTTGCGCCTTCCACGGCGCTGCAGCCGGATTCGAAAGCTGAATTTGCCGGATGTGAAGCGGCACATGGCTGGGATTATCGAGCCGGACCTGAACCCGCAGAGTCTCTCCCGGGATCGCATCCGGCGGGGTCGTTCGAACATTTGACCCAAACGGATTTGTTCTGCCCCGCGAGGCCGGAACGACCATCGCGTGCAACGTGACGCCGAGCGCCTCAAGAATCGCGTTGTTGAACTGCGCCTGCTTCACCCGCAGCTCGAATTCGATGTTGTCCTTGGCATCCGTGCTCAGGCCGCTCGAGGCTACTTGCGCCAGCAGCGTGTCGGTGGCCTTTAGACCTTCGGCCAGCGTGCCGGCAATCACCTCAGGTTCATCCGCGCGGAAGTTTAGGGCAGCTTCGCCGGCCAGCGTCTGAATCCGCGCTAAGCCGCTTTGCAAGAAACTTCTATCATTTTCGTCGTCCGCAGGAGAAGCGATCCCCGAAAGCGCCGTGTCAATGCCGTCGAAAAAGGACGATTCGTGTGCCCTAGCCGCGACCTTCGAAGCGTAGCGGTGATAGCGGGCCATGCGCGGTCCGGGTGGCGTATAGCCAACGCCGCCGTTCTGGCTCTTTTGCTCGCCCAGCCCTTCGGCAGCGATCCGGAAAAATGAGCGGCCCAGGATCGGGTTGTATTCGCCCTCCCGAACGGTTACGTTGGTTGCCGGAACACCAGGCAGCCAGCGCTGGTGAATGTAATCGTACACGCCGGCGGGAGACCAGGTGCGCGTGGCGTAGTCGTACATTTTGCCTTTCGAGATCGAGAAGAAGGGCACGCGAGCGTACATCTTCAGCGGCTGCCAGGGGCGCAGCCCGGCGCGAATCTGCCCCGGAAAAGCATGCGGATTGCCCGCCTCCTGGAATGCCTCCTGGGCGAGTTCGCCGGCCACCTCGTGTTGCCCGTGCCCGTCGCTGGGGCCGCCTACCCATACGGAAGTAATCACCAGCGGGCGCGTCATTCGCACGATGCGCACCACCTCGCCCAGCAGACGCTGGTGTCCCCATTTGGCGAACGATTCTTCCTTCGTTTTCGAGAAGCCGAAGTCCACCACGTCCGTGAAGTACTGCCGGACGCCGTGGTAGCGGTCGGCCGCCAGCAACTCCTGCGTGCGCAGAACGCCAAGCTCGTCCCAATAGGCGGAAGACATCACGTTCTGCCCACCCTCGCCGCGGTTAAGCGTGAGCATGATTACGCGCACGCCCTGCCCGCGCGATTCGTAGGTGAGCATTCCGGCGTCTTCATCATCCGGGTGCGCCACGATCATCAGCAGGCTGGCGCGCGTGCGCAGTTTCATCAGCGACTGCCAGAGCGCCGTCGATCCCCGATCGTACGGAAGCCGCGTGGCATAGCTCGACGGCTCGATTGCCGCCTGCCAGGGCGTTTGCGCAATTGCCGAAAAAAGCCCGGCCGCAAGACTTGCCGCAAGGAGGATGATGAGCCGTCCCCTGGCGTTCGAAAATGTTCGCATACGAGTAAGGAGGCTAGGCGAGAGTAGCAGCCACGGTCAACCGCCTTTGGGTTGACCGTGGGTTTATAAGCCAAGGCGAAAAAAACATGGTCAGAACATTGCTGACCGTGGCGATCCGTCGTTGCAACTGTCATCCTGCGCGCACCGAAGGACCTGCTTTTCGGCGGTCGGACAAAAGCAGGTTCTTCGGCCCGGCAAATGCAGCCGGCTCTCAGAATGACAGCGGGTTAGCTGCCAATTATGGTCGCGGCAGCGTCGCGCTGCTCTACTCTCTACCGGCTACACGATCTCGACCTTGCAATCTTTCACCAGCGACTTAAATTTTTGGGCGTCAGCTTCCGTGCCCACGATGGCGCCGTAGTGCATCGGGATCGCGATGCGCGGGTGGATGGCCGCCGCGGCCTGCGCCGCTTCCTCCGCCGTCATCACGTAGGTTCCCGAAACGGGCAGCAGCGCCACATCGCATTTAATGGATTTCATTTCCGGAATCAGGTCGGAGTCGCCCGCGTGATAAACGCGCGTCCCGTCCATCTGAATGATGAATCCCAGGCCCGGCTTCTCCTTGGGATGGAACGGCTCGCCCGGCGATTTGAATTTATTAACGTTGTACGCAGGAACAGCCTCGATCTCCACCGAATCCACCTGAGCTTTCTGCCCCGGCTCGATGTAGGTCACCTGTTTCGCTTTCACATTTTTTAATCCGTCTTTGCACAGAGGACTGGCGACGATGCGGGTCTCAGCCGTGCAGACTTTCTCGAGGTCCTCTGAACTGAGATGATCAAAGTGGTCATGGCTCAGCACAATCACGTCCGCCTTGTCCTTCTTCTCTACCTTGAAAGGGTCGGTGTAGATCACCTTGCTCCCGGCGATGCGGAAGGTATCGTGGGCGATGCGTTGAATGTCCAGGTTTAAGATCTTCATGATGACGCCTCCTGGTGTACGTTAACGGGTTGCTGAAAAACCCTGCTCAGACGGCGTAGCGGCGATTTTATATCGCCATTAATCCCGTATTCTCAACGGCGGCATAAAGCCGCCGCTGCACATTCTTCAGCAACCACTTAAGGCCGCGCGCCTGAGCCGGCGCCTTCTTGTACGATACCACCGGCCAGAATGGGTCAGAATGGCGGGTTCCAAATCAGTGCAAGGTCCAGCTTGAATCCGGGCAGAACCGGGTCGCCGCTTAGCGCCTCCGGCGCGGCGAGCGTCTGCACTTCGGCGCCATGTGCGTAGATTTCGACCTGCTTTGACGCGGGCAGGATCAGCCACCCGAGTGGCAGGCCGGAGCCTAAGTACTCCTGCATCTTCGCGCGCAGCTCGGAAAGGCTATCGCCCGGCGACGCGACCTCAATCGCAAAATCCGGGCACAATGGGATGAATTGCTCTTTCTCGCGCTGGCCCAAGCCAGCAAGCCGCGAAAGCTGCACCCAGGCCGCATCCGGCGATCGCATCGCGCCGCTCGACAGCAGAAATCCCGCGCTCGAGTCGAAGGCGATTCCCTGCCGATCCTTCATCGCCCAAGCGCGCACTTGCCCGAACACTTCTCCGCTTTCAAAGCTCGAGTATCCTCCCGCGGGTGACATGATAATGATCTCTCCCTCCGCCGAGCGCTCCACGCGCAGCTCGCGATTAGTCTGGCAGAACCGGAAAAATTCATCTTCGCTCCAGTCCAGCGTGCCCGCCGGCAACCGCACCGTTTCCTGGCCTTCAGGAATAGGAATCGTAAGCACCATATAGCCTCCGTCTGCGTACTCCCGATAAACAGGATAGCCTCTTGGCCCGCAATTTTCATGCGCCGCGCCGGGGTCGCCCGGGCCGCGCTTCGGCCTGCGCCGTCCGTCGCCTAAACATCAGCTCCCTGCCCGTTCAGATACTTGCGAATCTTGCGGACCGAGGCGAAGAGCTCCGGCAGGCGCGCAAATGCGGCGGCGCACTTGAGCCAGCGTACGTTCTCAATGGCAGGAGAGCCGGAAACGATGCTGCCGGCCGCCACATCGCTGGGAATGCCCGATTGCGAGGTGACGATCGCATTGTCCCCGATCGTCAGGTGGCCCGCGGCGCCCACCTGCCCTGCCAGCACCACGTTGCGTCCGACCCGTGTGCTCCCGGCGAGGCCTGCTTGCCCGCACACCAGCGTGTTTTCACCTACGTCGCAGCCATGCCCCACCTGCACCAGGTTATCCAGTTTCGCGCCGCGCCTGATCCGCGTCACGCCCACGCTTGGGCGGTCAATGCAGGAGTGCGCCTGGATTTCAACGTCGTCCTCAATCACCACCGTCCCCGGCTGAACCAGCTTGCGATACGATCCGTCAGGCTGCCGGGCAAAGCCGAAGCCGTCACCTCCCACCACCACGCCATTTTGCAGAATTACGTCATTGCCAATCTCAACATTCTCGCGCACCACGGCGTGAGAATGGGCGAAGAATCGGTCGCCGATCTTCGCGCCATGATAAATGGCCACGAAGCTCTTCAGCACGCAATTGTCGCCCAATGTCACGCCATCCTCGACAACCACGTAGGCCCCAACCGACGCATTTTTGCCGATCCTCGCCGAGGGCGCAATCGCCGCCGTGGGATGCACGACCGGCGGGACGGCAGGCGGCGGATGAAAGAGCTCGAGAGCCCGCGCAAACGCCAGGTAAGGATTGTCGCTGCGAAGCAAAGCGCGGCCGGCAAGCTCGGTGTCCGGTCCTACGATTACAGCCGCGGCTCGAGTGCTCTGGGCTTTGCGGTAATACTTGGGGTTGGAAAGAAAGGACAGGTCGCGCTCGCACGCCTCCGCGAGGCCCGCAACGCCAGTGATCTCGACCTCTGCAGGCCCTTCCACGCGGCATTCGATGCGCCGCGCCACTTCGTCCAATTTCATGCTTCCTCGCTGAGCTGCCGATAAGACTAGTTGATCGATATAAAACTCGGGCCGGGGCCCGGCGTAGAACGCGCGCTGTAGCGGCGATGTCCACACCGCCGCAACGGTCAAAAAACAATCGACGCCGGTGAGGGCACCGCCGCTACAAAAAGGGATGATACAACTATTTTTGCGCCTCGCGGGTAATGCCTCATTTTCGGGCGCGAATGTAGCGGCGGTTTATCCCGCCAACCAGAAATGGCGGCGTGAAGCCGCCTCTGCGCGCCCGAAAATGAGGCACTGCCCCCGCGGCAATCAGCCATGAAGCCAGTACACAACGGCAGAAACAAGAAAATTCAGGTCCTGATCGCTGACCGGGAGGCGGTGTTCCGCTTCGGGCTGCGCGGTTTGCTCATGACCGAGGACGGGTTTCGCGTAGTTGCCGAGGCTGAAAACGGCACGCAGGCGCTGCATATGGCGCGGCAGTTGAAACCGGACGTGATCTTCCTGCAGCGGGAAATCGCCTCGGAAAAACCCGGCGGCCTGCTGGGCCGGCTGCGCGCCGGCTCGTCCGCCAGCAGGATTGTAATCACGGTTGGCGCCCTCTCGAAGGGCGACGCGCTGCGCCACATCCGCGGCGGCGCCGCCGGGGTCATTCTGAAATCGCTCAACCCGGAGCTCTTCGTCAAGTGCGCGCGAAAAGTGATGCTGCATGAAGTGTGGCTCCCGAACCACGAAGTGGCGCACATGGCCCAGGCGCTTGAGAACGAGCCGGCTGGCTTGCTCCGGCCGATCGACACCCTGACGCAGCGCGAAAAGACAATCATCAGTTACCTCGTCCAGGGCTGGCGCAACCGCGAGATCGCCGAGCACCTCTCGATTAGCGAACAAACCGTCAAGAACCACCTCCGCGCCGTGTACGACAAGGTCGGCGTTTCGGACCGGCTCGAGCTGGCGCTGTATATTATTCACCAGCGCGTCGAGCTCCCCGCCAGCGCGGCCCCCGTCGGGACCTGCAACTGATGCTCGCTACCAGATTGGCGTGCAGCGCTGCCTTGTGGCCGCAACCAAACGCGATTCTGAGTCATTCCCGCGAAAGCGGGAATCCATTTGTGGACCCCCGCTTTCGCAGGGGTGACGATGAATGCGCGGGACGCGAATGCTGCCGGCTCCGCCCCTCAGAACCACACCGCCGCATCCAGCGCGGGCCCGATCAGCGGCGCGACGTAAGCACGATACGAGTCCCGAATCTCTCCCGGCCCGCGAATGTATTTTGCGGGAAGCAGCCGCTCCCTGTCTGCCACCCGGCTTAGCGGAACCAGCGTGAACGTGCAGGAATACCGCCCGGAGCGCGCCCGGCAAAGCGCCACCATTGCGCCCGGTTGTCCCTCCATTGCCGATCGCACCGCGAATTGCCCTGCGCCGCGAGCCTCGGCGGCATCCACCGGCGACTGGCAGGGAGCGAACGCGCGGCAAAGCAGGCCAGGCTTTTCGCTTCGCGCGCGCACGCGGAGCTTGCGGCTGACGAGCCGCGCAAGGTGAGCGGCTACATCGCCGGCGAGCGGCCTGCCTTTGGCGTCCCGGCTGCTGCCGCGCGTCTCCGCGATGATCTTTCCCTCGCCATCCCGCAATCCCTCCGCCACCACGCCAATAACCCATCCCTGCCGGCGCAACAGATCATCGATGCGCCCCAGAAACTCTTCCGCGTCAAACGGGGCTTCGGGTACATAAATAAAATGGGGAGCATCGTCGGGGGCCCGCTGGGCGAGGATCGCTGCCGCGGCCAGCCATCCGGTGTCCCGGCCCATCAGCTCGACGATGGAAACGGGCGTCGGCAGGGCCCGCTGATCCAAACCAATTTCCCGGACCGCCGTCGCGGCAAAACGCGCGGCGCTACCGAAGCCCGGGCAATGATCTGTCTCGCAGATATCATTGTCGATGGTCTTGGGAATGCCGATGGTCGCGAGCTCGTATCCCCGCGCGCGGGCCTCGGCGGCGATCTTCTGCGCCGTGCTCATCGAGCCATTGCCGCCCGTATAGAAGAAATGACGAATCTCGCGAGCGCAAAAGAAATCGATGACGGCGCCGAAGTCCTCGACTTTGCCTCGAAAGCTGCCAATCGCGGAGCCGCTCTGCGCGGCGAGCCGCTCGACATACCGTTCCGGCGCAGCCAGCAAATCAGCGAGGTCGCCGCGAAATACGCCGGCCAGCCCCCCGCGCGGGGCCCAGAGATGCTTCAGGCCCGCCGCACGCGCCGCTTCGATCACGCCCATCAGACTCGCGTTCAGAACACTGGTCGGCCCGCCGCCGTGCGCTACCAATGCGCTTGCTCGCATCAACAACTCCCTTTCCGCGTATGCCGGGCGAAAGGCACAATTTTAGCCCACTTCATCCTTTTCACTCGTCACCGTTGTACGTCCAAGATGATTTCCCCTTTTAACATGCCGGCGGGACGCCAGCGCTACGTTACAAAAAACCGTCTCACTGATCTCACCTGTCTCCACACTCTCGAGCTCTCCTGGTAGTCTTGATGCGGGGGTAGCCACGGCACGGTTTCTGTGCCGTGGGTTTTATGTTCAGCCGGTAGCGTCCTGAGTCAGAGCGGAGTTACAAAACGACTCCGCGCTACCGGGCTCAAAATCCCGCCGGGACGGCGGCGCTACGGCGCCAAGCCAACATGCAAAAAATCGCCGGAACGAAGCCTAGCAACCCTTTAGAATCAACAGGCCGGTCTCTGGGGACAGTCTGTCGTACCCGGCTCATGGCTGACGCCGCGAAGCATGAAAACTGTAGCGCCACCGGGACGGGGCGCCACGGCGTCAAGCCATTGAAAAATCATGGGAGCGACCGCGGAATAGATAAAAAGATGCGATTATCACCGGAACGAAGCCTAGCAAGCCTTTAGAATCAACAGACGAGTTTCATTAGAAGTCTCTAATGGTAGCGCACCCGCTGCCCGGCCCAGACCCCCAGGGTCCGCGCAAGCCTTTTCAAGCAGACCAAATCTGGTATATCATATTCCACTCACGGGTGGATAAGTTACCAGGAGGCAGAATGAGAGACTTCATCGTGCACGATCAGCGCGACAACGTTGGCGTGGCCGTGGTTGACATCCGCGCCGGCCAGCAAGCCAAAGGTGCGGCCCTCGACGGCGCGGCCCTGGCCGGCGTCACCGCGTCCGACGATGTCCCCCTCGGCCACAAGATCGCCCTGCAGGACTTCAAAGCGGGCGACACGGTGATCAAATACGGCGAGGACATCGGCAAAGTGGTGGCACCCATCCGGCGCGGGCAGCATGTCCACGTACACAATCTGAAGACGAAGAGGTGGTGAAGATGGAGACCCCGCGATTCAAAGCTTATGGGCGGAAGAACGGCCGCGTGGGCATTCGCAACCACGTGGTTATTCTTCCGGTGGACGATATTTCGAACGCCGCCTGCGAATCGGTGGCGAAGGTGATTCCCGGCGTGCTGGCCCTCCCGCACGCTTATGGCCGCCTTCAGTTCGGAGAGGATCTGGACCTGCTGTTTCGCACGCTGATCGGAACCGGGGCTAATCCGAATGTCGCCGCGGTCGTGGTGATCGGCATTGAGCCGGGCTGGACCGAGCGCGTGGTCGAGGGCATCGCCAAGACCGGCAAGCCGGTCACCGGCTTCTCCATTGAGCGCAAGGGCGATCTCCAGACGATTGCCGACGCCGCCCGAAAGGCGCAGGAATATTTACAGTGGGCATCCGAGCTCGAGCGCGAAGACTGCGCGATGAATGACATCTACGTCTCCACCAAGTGCGGCGAATCGGATACCACCACGGGGCTCGCGTCCTGTCCCGCTGTCGGTTCGGTCTTCGACCGGCTCAACGATATCGGCGGCACGATGTCGTTCGGCGAAACTTCGGAGCTCACCGGCGCGGAGCACATCGTCAAGCGGCGCGCGGCCACGCCCGAGGTGGCTGAGGCCTTCATGCGCACCTGGAGCGCGTACAATGATTTCATCAACGAGAACAAGGTCGAGGACCTGTCCGAATCGCAGCCGACCAAGGGTAACATCCGCGGCGGGCTGACCA
>JBOGJW010000218.1:0-6267 GCA_050745245.1 Terriglobia bacterium
GAGCAGGCGGATGGCGGAGAAGAACAGCAGGCTGAGGCAATAGCAGAAAAAGACCAGGGCCATGCGGCGGGTCGCCTCTGGCGAGAACCGGCCATGCTGAAACAAAAGCTGCATCATGGGCTGCGCCAGCGCCAGGCAGCAGGCCATCACCGGGGAGAGTAGAATCAGGCTGATTTCCAGCGCGTTCCGAAAAATCTGCTGCTCCACTGCCACTGCCCTGATTACAACGGCGTGAGAGAGCGCGGGCAGCGCGCTTGTGCCCACACTGCCGGCGACCAGCTCGGCGAGCGTGCTCATGATCTTCAGGCCGTAATTGAGCGCGGTAATCGTGCCCGGAGGCAGAAACGACGCGATCACCCGCTCCACCAGCGCCACGCCCTGCCAGCCGAGCGCGGCGATGATCTGCGAAGCGCCCGCGCCATGCAATCGCCTGAACGCCATGCCCGCGCCCCGCAGCGCGAGCGTGTAACGGACGGGAAATGCCGCGATCACCTGGCCTCCCAGCACCAGCACTTGGGCGCAATATCCGGCAAAATAGCCCATCACAATGCTGCCGTCGCCGTAACGATGAAAGCCGAACAGGATGAATCCGATTACCGCGACGTTGCGAATGAATCCCGCCGCCGAGCCCAGCGCGAAGCGATGCCGGCTGAAAAGGAATGACCGAAAGATCTCCGCGACGCCGGCGGGAACGATGATGAAGAAGAGCCAACGGGCAAGCCCGGCAGCGGCGGCGGACTGCGCGTGCGTGAAGCCCGGCGCGATGGCGAGGATGACCCACGGCGCGAGGAGCGCGCCCAGGATCGCGATTGCGGCCAGCCCCAGCGCCACGAGGTTCAGCGCGTAACTGAAGCCATGCCAGAGATCGCGCGCCGAGCCGTCTGAATCGAGTGATGAGAAGAACGGGACCAGCGAAAATTGACCGGTAGCGGAGATCAGATTGGTGATGATGTAGGGAACGGTGAAGGCGATGTAAAACGTGTCGGAGCTGCGAGAGAGGCCCAGGTGCGCGGCGATGCTGATCTCGACCGCGATCCCGGTGAGGCTGCCCAGAAAAGAAAAGAAGCCAACAACCATCGAGCTGCGGAGCAGATGTCGCTTGGAAAACATGAGACGGCTGACAGGTTGCCGAAAAACCCTCGCGCAAACCGCGTAGCGGCGATTTTATATCGCCATGACTCCAGCATTCTCGATGGGCGCATGGCGGCATAAAGCCGCCGCTACACGTTTTTCAGCCACTCAGTTAGCCATCCTCTGCGGCCGGGCTAAAGGGCATTGCCATCACAAAGAGGAACAGCATGAGCACGGGTGACGTTCCGAAGTTGTATTCGAAGATTCCCTCCACCACGAACGCCAGCCAGCCGGCGAGCGCCGCGTGCGCTACCCAGCGCGTAGAGGTGAGTTTCCGCCTTTTTCGCAGGATGCCCCAGGCAAGCGCCAGCATGAACCAGACCCAGGCGATGAGGCACGGCACGCCGCGTGTCGCGGCGAGTTGGATCGAATCGTCGTGCAGATGGCCGTGGTAGCCCACAATCGGGGTTTTCCCACGCGGCAGATAAAGATCATATACTTCGGGAATGTTGTCCGGCCCCACGCCCGTCAGCGGGTGCTTCCGGATCATCCGCCAGCCGGCGTGCCACATCTCAAAGCGCACAGCGAGCGAAGCGTCACGCGAGGGGTGCAGCACCGACCTTTCCCGGCGGCGCAGCAGGCGCGGCCCTGCAATAAGGCTGATGGCCACCAGCACGGGAAGCGCCCAAAGCCACTTCGCGCGCCAGCACGCCACCAGATAAATCGCGGCCACGAAGCACCCCAGCCACACGCCGCGCGTGAAGTTCAGCAGGATCGAGAGGACGATCACCGCCATCACGATCCACCACAGCTTCAGCCGGCCGGTGAAGATGTTGGATCGCCCGCCGTAGCGGCGGTGTCCCCATCGTCCAAGACTTTCAAAAGCGGAAGCGGCCGTTGGCGATATCCCCTCTACAGGATTTCGCCCGCGCGCCGCAAGCAGCAGAAACCCCAGCAGCGCGCAGAACATCAGCATCTGCTGCCCGCCAAAGTTCATCCAGTGACCCTGGAAGCCGCGAATGCGCGTGACCGTCATGTAGAGATAAATCTGATGCGGGTGCTCCACGCGCACTTCGCGATACTGCCGCATGAACTCGACGGCGCCCCACGCGCCGGCCACCGCCGCCTCCACAAACATCGCTTTCAGAAGGAAGAACAGGTGGCGCGCGCTGACGATCAGGTTTACGGTAAGCAGAAGGATCACGAAGAGCGCGAGCTTGCGGACCGCGAACCCACCCACCGCCTTATTCTCCGCGAAAAAGATTGCGACGATGGTGAAAATGCAGAACAGCGCCAGCGGCAACTTAACGGGAGGAAACCCGATGCGCGGCTTGGGATTCGCGCGGAGCAGCGCCGCGAAATAGAGCAGCGTGGCAAGCGCCAGGAACGACTGGGTAGCTGCGATAGAGAGCAGGAAGGTGAGCACGCACGCGCTGAAGCATATCGAAGCCCATCGCGCCAGCGGGTCGGCGGGAAGCGCCGCGCACGCTTTCATCCAGATATGCTGTGGCCGGGTCACCAGAAGAAGGCTAGCCCGGATCAGGGGCGGAAGACAAGCGGCGGGGGCGGTGGATTCCCGCTTCCGCGGGAATGACAGGCCTGCTCTGTGACGCTGCATTGCAATCGCGTAAATTCTTATTTTGTTGGCAAACATTTTGGACGTGTCATTCTGAGCGCAGCGAAGAATCCCGGTATTTCGCTGGGCCTTAAAAAATACGGGGATTCTTCTCTCGGTCGCCGCAGCGACCTCGCTCAGAATGACAGTTTCACCCAGGCGCGGCTTGCTTGCGGCTCCGGCGTCCCGCGCTTCCAACTTTTGCTATGCTGTGGGAGGACGCGAGCCGCCGCAGGATCGCCGGCCTTGTATGGAATTCCGCAAACAGGACGCGCTCGACTACCACCGCCGCGACCGCCCGGGAAAGATCGAGGTTTCCCCCACCAAGCCGACGCGCACGCAGCGCGATTTGAGCCTGGCGTATACGCCCGGCGTCGCCGAGCCGTGCCTGGAAATTCAGCGCGATCCGGAACTGAGCTTCGAATACACGATTCGGGGAAACCTGGTGGCCGTGGTGACCAACGGGACAGCGGTGCTGGGCCTGGGCGAGATTGGGGCGCTGGCCGGCAAGCCGGTGATGGAAGGCAAGGCGGTGCTTTTCAAGCGATTCGCGGATATCGACGTCTTCGATCTGGAGCTGGCGTCGAAGGCTCCGGAAGACGTGATTCGCGTCTGTCAGCTTCTCGAGCCTTCCTTTGGCGGAATCAATCTCGAAGACATCCGCGCGCCGGAATGCTTCGCCATCGAGCGGACGCTGCGCGAAAGCATGTCGATACCTGTTTTCCACGACGATCAGCACGGCACGGCAATCATCTCCGGGGCGGCGCTGCTGAACGCGCTCGAGCTCACCGGTAAGAAAATTGACGAGGTGAAGGTGGTTTTCAGCGGCGCGGGCGCGGCGGGCCTGGGTTGCGCGGAGCATTACCTGCGGCTGGGGATGAAACGCGAGCAGATGATCCTGTGCGACGCGCACGGCGTAGTCTTCGAAGGGCGCGAAGAGGGGATGAATCCGTATCTCGCGCGCTACGCGGCAGCCACGCGCGCCCGGACGCTCGCTGACGCCCTGCGCGGCGCGGACGTCTTTATCGGACTTTCGACCGCGGGCGTTGTCACCGCCGCGATGCTGCGCTCGATGGCTCCGCGCCCCATCGTCTTCGCCATGGCCAATCCCGTCCCCGAGATTGGCTACGCCGAGATCCTCGCCACGCGCCCGGATGCGATTGCCGCTACGGGGCGCTCCGATTTTCCCAACCAGGTAAACAACGTGCTCGGTTTTCCGTTCATCTTCCGCGGCGCGCTGGACGTGCGGGCGCGCGCCATCAACGAGGAGATGATGATCGGCGCCACGCGCGCCCTGGCCGCGCTAGCCCGCGAAGACGTGCCCGACGCGGTACTTCAGGCTTACGGGCTGGGCCGCCTCTCGTTCGGGGCCGGCTATATCATTCCCAAACCCTTCGACCCGCGA
The DNA here is from genome assembly GCA_050745245.1 of Terriglobia bacterium. Taxonomy (GTDB): domain Bacteria; phylum Acidobacteriota; class Terriglobia; order UBA7540; family UBA7540; genus RH2-MAG17b. Next base: position 4,092 of record JBOGJW010000218.1, read on the forward strand.
GTCCTGCTGTGGGAATCGGTTGCCGTGGCCGAAGCCGCGATGCGCTCCGGCGTGGCCAAGCTTCGGGTGGACCTGGATGAGTACCGCGAGGCGCTTTCGCGCCGGCTGGGGCGCACCTACGCTGTGATGCAGAGCGTGCACAGCCGCGCCAGGTCCGCGCCGCGGCGCATCGTCTTTCCCGAGGGCGAGCACGAGAAGATCATTCGCGCCAGCGTTCAGTTGGTCGAAGAAAAGATCGCCCAGCCGGTGCTCATTGGGCGGCGTGCGGAGATCGAGTCGAAGTTGCGCGAGCTGGGCTTTCAGAAGCTGCGCGCGGAGATTATCGATCCGGCGTGCTCCCCACGCTTTGAAGCGTACGCCGAGGAGCTTTTCGGCTTGCGCCAGCGGCGCGGCGTCACGCGCAGCGAGGCGCGCGAGCTGCTGCTCAATCCTAACTACTTCGGCGCGGTCATGGTCCAGATGGGCGATGCGGACGGCTTTGTGGCCGGCGTCTCGCAGCACTACCCGGAGACTATCCGGCCGGCGCTTCAGGTAATCAAGACGCGCGACCCCATCCATCGCGTCTGCGGAGTCTATGTCATCCTCACCAAAAAGGAGGTTTACTTTTTCGCGGACACTACGGTGAATATCGAGCCCTCCGCCGAGGAGCTGGCGGAGATCGCGTGGCTCGCAGCGGGCGTCGCGCGGGAATTCAACATCGAGCCGCGCGTGGCCATGCTCTCCTTCTCGAATTTTGGCAGCACGCGCCATCCGCTTTCCGAAAAAATGCGACGCGCCACCGCACTGGTGAAGGAGAAGTTCCCCGAGATTATGGTGGATGGCGAGATGATGGCGGATACAGCCGTCGTGCCGGAGATTATCGAGGAGGAATACCCGTTCTCGACGCTTAAGGGCGGCGCGAACGTGCTCATTTTTCCCGACCTCGGCGCCGCCAACATCGCCTACAAGCTCATGATGCGCGCCGGCGGCGCCGAAGCGCTGGGGCCGATCCTGACCGGGCTTTCAAAACCCGTGCACGTGCTCCAGCGCGGCGCGACGGTGGAGGAGATCGTGAACATGGCCGCCATTGCCGTCGTACACGCACAGGCAGGGTTGTGAATACATTACACGTTGGGAGCGCGGGCTCTACCCCGCATGCAGTGCGGACAAAGCCCAGACCTCCGTCTGTGAGGTCCGTGCTTTTGTTCAGGGGAGTGGGTAGCCACGGTCAAGCCGCTTTCGGTTGACCGTGGGTTCGTCAATGGTGGTGAAAAAGGCTGCGGTCAGGAAAGCCCGCCGCGGCGGGACCGTGGCTAGCACCGCTTTCCCGCCACAATAGGAGTCACCGTCATGGGCAAGGAGTCAATCTCCCGCAGGCGGTTCCTGGAGGTCTCGGGCGCGTCGGTCGTAGCGTCCGCTATGCCTGGTGTCGCGCGCGAGGGTAAAGCGCCGGGCGCGTCTGCCCGGCCGAACATCATCCTCTTTATGCCGGATGAGCTCCGCGCCGACGCGCTGGCCTGCCTTGGCAATCCTGTAGTAAAGACGCCCAACTTCGACCGCCTTGCGGCCGAGGGCGCGCTGTTTTCCAATTGCTTCGTTCAGTTTCCGGTGTGCGGGGCTTCGCGCTGCAGCCTGCTGACGGGATGGCCCACGAGCGTGCGCGGCCACCGTAGCCTGTTCTATTTTCTGCGCCCCGACGAGCCAAACCTTTTCAAATACCTCAAGCAAGCAGGTTACGACGTCTATTGGTACGGCAAGAATGACGCCTTGGCCGCCGAGTCGTTCCCCGAAAGCGTGACCGAATGGGATTATTACGGAGCTGGCGCGTCGGCGCAGCGCGTTGCCCGCTCGCAAAATCCCTGGCCGCTCGAAAGCCCCTACCATTACTCATTCCTCTACAACGAAAGCGGGGACCGTCGCGATACCGGCGACTACGTGAACGTTCAGGCGGCGATACGAATCCTTGAACGCCGCGAGCAGGACCGCCCCTTCTGCATCTTCCTCCCGCTTAGTTCTCCGCATCCGCCCTATACAGCGCCGGAAGGGTTTTATGATCTTTACGACCCGGCCAGCGTTCCGACTCCGCGCCCTGCCGGGCTCGCGCGGAAGCCGAATTTTTACCAAGGCATTCGCGCGAGCTATCACCTCGAGCGGCTCACCGAGCGCGACTTTAGGAAAATCCACGCGGTGTATCTGG
>JBOGJW010000219.1:0-5328 GCA_050745245.1 Terriglobia bacterium
CCACTTTGGCGACCAGGATTTCGCCGAGCGGTTCAAGAATTTTGTCACGCTGGCGCCGCAGGTGCTGGCAAGCTATCCCCGCGTGGACTCGATGGACCTGCGATACCACGGCGAGGTAGTCGTGGACCCGGTGGCCGCGGCGATCCCAGGTCCCGCGGCAATTCAGGGCAGTGGATTGGAGCAGCGGCGGTAGAGTCTGTTCCGAAAAGTTCGGTCAGGCGCCCCTCACCCGGCTCGCCCGCTCAGCAGGACCGCCAGCCTCGCCACGGGGGGAGGGTGTGAGTCCCCAGGGAGCTAAAGCCCTCTCCCGTGGGGAGAGGGTGCCCGAGGGACGAGGGCGGGTGAGGGGCCATTTTCGTCCTTCGGGGTGTCGCAACGCGACATGAGCGACTGTATGGAAATTGCGGCTGTAGCGGCGGTCTGTGACCCCCGGTTTTTATTCTTCAAAGGAATTCGGCGCTCCCCGCCCTGCGGGGCAGGCTGCGAGCGCCGCTACAGTGCCTTAGGCCTGTAATTCCGATGGCTTCTAAAGATGCCTACATCGTCGGCCTCGACCTCGGCAGCACGAAGACGTGCGCCTTGGTTGCCGAGCTCAAGGATGACGGTAAGCTGCAGGTTGCCGGGTTCGGCATGGCGGAATCCAAGGGCTGGCGGCGCGGGGTGATGGTGAATCTCGACTCGGCGCTGCTCTCGATCAAGAAAGCCATTGAAGCGGCCGAAGACGCGGCGGGCGTTCCCATCGACAACGCGTATATCGGGGTGGGCGGGCCGCACATCTGGAGCGTGAACTCCTGCGGAGGAATCAGCCTGGGGAAGAACCCGCAGGCAACGCGCGAGGTCACCGGCGAGGATGTTCGCAAGGTCTTTCAGGCTGCCCAGGAGGTGGAGATCCCCCCTGACCGCAAAGTGATCTATGCCGAGCGGCAGGAATACCTGCTGGATTCGCAGAACGGAATCCGCAATCCGGTGGGGATGGTCGGATCGCGGCTGGAAGTGAGGACGCATCTGCTGACCGCGTCGTCCACGGCGCACGAAAACATTATCGCGGCGGTGAACCGCGCGGGAATCGTGGTAAACGAAACGATCTTCGAGCCGCTGGCGGCGGCTGAAGCCTGCCTGACCGCGGATGAGCGCGAATTGGGAGTGGCGCTGATTGATATCGGCGGAGGAAACTCGAGCCTGATCATCTATCACGAGGGGAGCATCCGCTACAGCTCGGCCATTCCGGTCGGCGGAGATCATTTCACAAATGACATTGCAGTTGGGCTGAGGACGCCCATTCCCGAGGCGGAGAAGATGAAGCTGGCATGGGGCCAGCACGATCCCGCGCAGGCTGCCGACGAGCCGCTGGAGGTGCCGAGCGTGGGCGAGCGGCCCGCGCGTACCGCCAGCTATTCGACCCTCGCCGAAATTATTGAACCTCGCATGCAGGAGCTGGTAGAACTGATTGCCGCCGAGCTCGAAGACTCCGGGCTGGCGAAGCAGATCGTGACCGTGGTGCTGACGGGCGGCGGAGCGAAGCTGGGAGGGCTGCGAAGAATGGCCGAGCGGGAGCTGGGGCTGAATGTGCGGCTTGGGAATCCTTCGGGACTCGAGAACATGGGGGATATCCTTCCCGATGCGACCTACGCGACGCTCGCGGGGCTGGTGATCCACGGCTGCCGCCTGCGACTGCTCCGCGACACGCGCGCCGGGCTGGGCGGAAAATTGTGGAGCATCTTCCGGGGAAAAAGCTGATGATTCAGAACCGTGGTTTAACGCTGTAACGGCGCTCGGAGCCCGTCCCGCAGGGCGGGGAGCGCCGAATTGAAATGAAACACAACGACCGGCGGTCACAGACCGCCGCTACAGTAAGGAGCTGATTATGGCCGGTGAAAATGGAACTGGCGATCTGAGAGTGGATTTTTCCGACGAACTGCGGCGCGGGGCCAAAATCAAGGTGATCGGCGTGGGCGGCGGCGGCGGGAACGCCGTCAACCGCATGATCGATGCGCAGGTGGAAGGCGTGCAGTTCTGCGCCGCGAACACCGATCTTCAGGCGCTCGGCGTGTCGAAGGCGCCGCTGAAGATTCAGCTTGGCGCGAAGCTGACGAAAGGGCTGGGCGCGGGCGCAAATCCCGAGATCGGCCGCCAAGCTGCCCTGGAGGACACCGAGAAGGTCCTCGACGTCCTCGACGGGGCCGATATGGTCTTCATCACCGCGGGCCTCGGCGGCGGCACCGGAACGGGCGGCGCGCCGATCGTCGCCGGGCTTGCGCGCGAATTGGGCGCGCTCACCGTCGCCGTCGTTACCAAGCCCTTCGCCTTTGAGGGCAAGCGCCGCATGACCCAGGCCGAGCAGGGTCTTGCGGAGCTGAGCGATGCTGTGGACACGGTGATTTGCATCCCGAATGAGCGCCTGATGCAATTCGTCGCTAAGGACACGAGCTTTTTCGAGGCCTTCCGGATCGCCGACGACATCCTGCGGCAGGGCGTGCAGGGCATTTCCGACATCATCACCATCACCGGCATCATCAACCGCGACTTTGCGGACATCAAGACCATCATGCAGGGCATGGGCTACGCGGTGATGGGAACCGCGCGGGCGGAGGGTGAGAATCGCGCCGTCGAGGCGACCAATCGCGCTATCTCGAGCCCGCTGCTCGAGGACGCTTCGATTAATGGGGCGGAAGGCATCTTGCTGAACATCACCGGCTCCAGCAAGCTGACCCTGCACGAGGTGCACGCGGCATCCACCATCGTGCGGCAAGCCGCGGCGGAAAATGCGAATATTATCTTCGGCGCCGTGCACGATGAGGCGATGGAGGACGCGGTGAAAGTCACCGTCATCGCGACGGGGATCAAAAATGAGCGCCTGCAGAATCTGCCGCGCACCAGCGCCTCCAGCGCGGCGCAACAGACCGTGAAATCGGCGGTGCTCCGGAAAGACAAATTCCCCGTCGAGGCCGGGACCGCGGAGCGGGCTCCGGTGGCCGCCAACGACTACGAAGTTCCCGCATTCATGCGCCGCAAGCGAGCCGAGGGGGTGTGAAAGCTTTGAGGTTTCGGTGTTTGTGAGGAAAGGTCCTGCCTGTTCGAGAGCAGCGAGCGCCGTTGACAGCGATACGAATTAGCATGTAACAGTTAATTTATTATCGAAAGGCAAAGAGGGCGCGTACGTCTCGGGGAAATCACGCGGGGGGCGAGAGGAGCGGCTGGGAAAGGCCAGATTGGATCTCAGATAGGCTCGGAAGCAGTCGCAAGAGCCTCCGCGATTACCGCTTCGGATACCCTAAAGCCCAGGTCACGCTGGAGCTTAGCGATTAGCGCTCGCGCTTCTCCCGCATAGCAATCGTTTTGCAGACGTGCAAGGATCCGCGCTGTCCCCACGCATCTCAGGCCTAGGTTTCGGCCAATCTCGCGGGCACGCTTATCGTCCCCTAGGAAAAAAGCAGCCTGCATTTCCTGGGCCTGAATAAGCGCCTCCGCTTCCCCGTCGCCCAGTTCGTGCGAAAGCAGCCGCACGTTAGTCGCATCGGCAGCATCGCACCTGATAAAAAATCCGGTTCGGTAAAGCTTCTGGAGTTTATGACGAAATCGCGCCTTCCGGTTCACCTCGCGGTGGACGGCTCTCGGCGCATAGATGCGATCAAAGAAGAGGGCCAGTTTATCGCAAAGGCCAAGGTGAGTGAGGTTAATCAGGGGGGAGCTATCAATGAGCGCAAGCCGCACTATTTTTCGGTGAGAGAGAAGAGCAGCAGCAAACCTAGGCCCAGAGCGGCCAAGCCACCAATAGCTTGCTGATGCTCCTTGCTAATCTTCTGCTCTTTCAGAAATTGAACGATCTCGCTCTCGATTTTGCCGGGATCGTCCCACGGGGAAAAGATAAAAATGCGGCCGAATGGCACTATCAGCGGGTGACCGCTAAGGTCCGACCGCACAATCGGTATTACCAGTTTCGATTTTGACAACGCGTATTGGAGCTCATCCCGAACGTTCCGACTCGCGTCGGCTGTGATGATTGCCAGAACACAGTCGGCTCCGTCAATCGCCTGTCTTATGGACTGCAGACCGGCGGCCGTCTGGTGCTCGCCACTGCGCTGCGGAACAAACATTTCGATTTCGTGCGCCGCTGCCAGTGTCTGCAAGCGCCAAGCCAGAACTTGCTCTGCAGGATCGAGACTATGACTTAGAAAGACCTTGAAGGCCATCGCACCGCTATTCTACCGTTTCCCAGAGCGCAGTTCCACTGGCCACCGGGGGCCGGCACAACTTGACCCTTGTGACTCTGCAAACTCAAACCGAGCCACGCGCGCCACACGTTTCAGCGGAATCGCGCCACTCAGCCAGCCAGTTTCTCCCCAACAAAGGACGCCAACTCAGGCGTGATGGCGTCAGGAAGGGAGATGGGAAAGGACGGCTTATCCCGGAGCGGTGATAGCTGGAGTTTTGGCCGCGCTGCCGCCACTCCGGCCGGGCCTGCCACTATAAGCGCATCCGCACGACCAAGAAATCTGCGAGCTGATCGCTTGAAGTCCGGCTTCGAACCGTCGAGCACCACCAGATAAAGAAGAGGATTGAGGAAGTCCAAAATGCTATTGCTCTCGAAGAGCACGTAAGCTTCCTGCCGCACCGCCGCCTCGAGGGCCGGAAACGCCTGCGCCAGTTCGCCCTGCCGCACCCGCAGCCATAATGAGCGGCGCGCGCCGGCCGCTAAAAACCGGCTGGTGTCGCTGCGCCCCGCCGGATTCTTCTCTTCGGACAATGCAAAAGAATGTTCGCCGGGAGCGCAGTCACAGCGCCTGCCGTTGCGCGAGCAGACACCGTGGCCGTACTGGGTGATTTTAACGGCGGTCCATTCGAGGGAGGGAAAGGCGCGGATGAGGCCGGCGGCGACGGAGGTTTTTCCGATGTTGCGCGTGTGCCCGCCGACAACAATCGCCTTCATAAACTCGTAGCGGCGGGTTTATCCCGCCATGCGAAAATGGCGGCGTAAAGCCGCGTCTACGCCGCGGGTGAGGTCCGGTCGCCACCCGGAGCCGCAGGCGGCGCGGAGGCGGCGGGGGCCGTGGCTCCGTGGCACTTCTTGTATTTCTTTCCGCTGCCGCACGGGCACGGATCGTTGCGCCCGACTTTCTCGCTGCGCCGGACCACCTGCTTCGGCTTCTCGACGGCGCCGGCGCCCACCATCTGCATCTCCGCCTGCTCACGCCGCTTGCGCCGCTGGTATTCGCGGATCATCGCCTCCTCTTCCTCGGGCGTCCGCAGCAGGAAGAGGTAGCGCAGCGATTCGTCCTCGATGCGATCCATCAGCGCTTCGAACATGTCGTACGACTCGCGCTTGTATTC
>JBOGJW010000220.1:0-2292 GCA_050745245.1 Terriglobia bacterium
TGCAGGCTCAGCCCGGAAACCTTCAGCGGCGGCACGGCCTCGAAATCAAAATTCGTCAGCCGGTTGAAACGCTCTGTCCATGGGCTCTCATATTCGTAACGGAGACCAAGGTTCAGCGTCAGCTTTGGAGTGACCTTGAAATCGTCCTGCGCATAGGCCGCGCTGTAGGTCGTCTGAAGGGCAAGCGCCGCCGGCGTCACAATCGAGCCGCTTGCCGCGGTTCCTAAAAGAAAACTGGCCAGCGTGAAGCCGCTGGTCGAAGACCCGGCGGTGGGATTCGGTCCCTGCGTGAAAGCCGGCGTAAAGGTGAAGCCGTTGTTGTCCGGCGCCTGCAGCGCGTTCTGGCGCATCAGCCGGAATTGTCCTCCGAACTCCAGCGTGTGGCGGCCCGCAATTTTTGTGATGGCACCTTCCCAGGTGTGCGAGTCGATGCCGAAAACGATCAGGCTGGTGTTGCCTAGCGCGACAGCATTATCGCCCGTATTGGCGACGCTGAAATTGCCGCCAAAACCCGAGATATTCATCGACGGAATGCTTTTCGCCTGAATCTGGCTGGCGAAGCCGGCCGGGAAGCCAACGGAGGTGAGATCGAATCCGTTGCTGAACGGATAGCGGACATTGGTGAGCCGGTTGAAGCCATAGCTGAAGGTTGCAATCGTGGTGGGATTGAAATCGTAAGCGTCGCTCAGCACCGCGGCGCGCCGCTGAAACACCTGCGGCCCGAAGGACGGCGACCCCGGATCGCCGTATGCGCTCGGGCGCACCCAGGGCGAGCGGTCGTAGAAGAACTCGCCAAACAGCCGCTGCTTCGCGCTGACCTCGTGATCCACTCGGACCGAAAAATCATCCTTGCGGATTTGCTGCGGGTTAGCCGAGGTGAAGTTCCCCACGTTGGTCACCGCGTTGCCCGGCGTGTTCGGCATGGGGAAAAACTGAACGAGCTTCCCGGCAACCGCATCAATCATGCTGGCCGGGATCTTATTGCCGGAAAATGCGGAGCGCACGAACTGGCTGGGATTCGCGGGGTTGGGCTGAGTGCTAAACGGATTAAAAATCTGGATGAGCTTTCCCTGGGCGTTGAACGTTTGCGAGAAGTCGCCCTCGCGCTCGAGGACGGTTGGGACGGTCCCCGAGTAAGTCACGCCTTGCGTCTCGCGAACACCCTCGTAGGCCCCAAAGAAAAACGTCTTATCCTTCTGGATTGGCCCGCCGAACGCGCCTCCAAACTGGTTGAACCGGAAGGGCGCGATCGCAAGGCCGGCGCGATTTGAGAAGAAGTCGTTCGCGTCCAGCGCGTTGTTGCGCAGGTAGTCGTACGCCGCGCCATGAAACTCGTTGGTTCCGGATTTTGTGGCCACGTTGAAAACGCCGCCCGCCGCCCGGCCGTACTCGGCGCTGTAGTTACTGGTGGTCACGCGATACTGCTCGACCGAATCAACCACCGGGTAGACCACCGGGCCGTCATTCCCGGGGCTGGTGTTCGGCACGCCGTCGAGCAGAAATTCGTTCTGGTAGCCGCGGGCTCCGTTCACTGAAAAATTGGTGGTGGAAATGATGTCGACAGGCACGTTGTTGAACGTGGCGGGCACAAACGCGCCGGGGACAAGCTGCACCAGCGCGTAAGGGTTGCGCCCGAGCAGCGGGAGGTCGGCCACCTCCCGCTGGCTCACAAGCTGGCTCACCGATTAGGTTTCCTTCTGGAGCAGCGGCGCGGCTGCGGAGACAGTCACTTCTTGCCGGGCGGCTCCCAGGTGCAGCGTGAAGTCGATGCGCGCCGTCTCCTGAACGTCCAGTTGGACGCCCGTGCGCACCAGCCGCTCGAACCCGGTCTTCTCAACCGTCATCCGGTAATTGCCGGGAGGAAGCAGCGAAAAGGTGTAGTAGCCGTCGCTGTTGGTTCGGGTGGCGTTTCGAATGCCGGTAGCGACATTAATGGTCCCGACCTGAGCCCCGGGAACCACGGCACCGGACTGATCTTTCACGAGGCCTGTGACGCTTGCCGTCTGCGTTTGAGCAAGCGCCCGGGGGACAGGTAAGTACAAGAGGAGCGCCAGCGCGGCGATGATCTGAACCGGATAGAACCTTGCCCTCATGGCATCCTCCCCTTGGCTCGGCGCCCGGCCTCCGGCCTGGATCTTGACGCTGGAGCGCCGAAGCCGCTCCCGATGCGGGTTCTGTTGGATTGTTCGAGGCGAATATGACACGCAGCCCGGCCCCAGTCAAACGCCAAACTTGCAAGTGAAAAATGACGCTAACCGTAATGCCTCAGTTTCGGGCGCGGATGTAGCGGCG
>JBOGJW010000221.1:0-3597 GCA_050745245.1 Terriglobia bacterium
GTGTCGTTTGTTGTGCTGCTGCTCGTCGCCGCGACCGTCGCGGGGTTTTTCGGCGCGCTGCTGGGCGTGGGGGGAGGCATTTTCATTGTTCCGGTGCTCGTGCTCACGTTTCACCTGCCGATGAAGGTCGCGGTGGCGGCCAGCCTCGTCTCGGTGATCGCCACGTCTAACGCCGGCGGCTCCTCCTACGTTGATCAGCACATCACAAATCTGCGCCTGGGAATGTTTCTGGAAATCGCCACCACTATTGGAGCGCTTTCCGGCAGCATTCTCGCCCTGTATCTGAAGGACTGGCTCATGCTGCTGATCTTCGCGGCGATGCTGGGGTATCTTTGCTACACCGCATTTTCCACGCGTAACCTGGATGACGAGCGCATCGCCGCAGGCGACTTCAGCCGCGCGCGGCAGGATCGCCTTTCGGCGTATCTCGGCCTGCGCGGCAGTTATCACGATGAGGCTGCCGATCGCACCGTGAACTACGTTGTTACCGGCGCGCCCACCGGCACGGGCGTCGCGTACCTCGCGGGGATGGCTTCGGGATTGCTTGGCATCGGCGGCGGCGTTCTGAAAGTCTCCGCCATGAACACGTACATGAACGTTCCGATGAAGGTAGCCGTGGGAACCAGTAAACTGATGATTGGCGTCACTGCGGCCGTTGGCTCAATCCTCTTCTTCATGGCCGGGCTCATTCACTTTTACGTCGTCGCGCCGGTGGCGCTAGGCACAACGCTCGGCGCCACGTTGGGCACCATGGTGATGAATCGCCTGCACAGCGCGGCGTTGAAATGGCTGTTCGCCGTATTGATGGCGTACCTCGCCTACGGCATGCTGGCCAAGGCCCTGGTGATCCGGTTTCACATGCACTTTCCAATCCTGATGTAGGAATGCAGACTTCCACCCCAAGCAAGGCTGAGAAGAAAATCTACGCCGACGTGTACGACGTGCTGCTCATCGGCATGCTGGTGAGCACCGCGCTTTTCGCCATCGGCGTGGCGCTGGCGCTGATCCATCCGCACTATATCCCTCTCACGCACGATTACATCGTCAGGAATTATCACGGGCACGCGCTGCTCCACGGCCTCGCCGCGTTCCGCCCCGGCGCCATCATGCTGGTTGCCACGGTGATCCTGATCCTCACGCCCGTGGTGCGGGTGATCATCTCGGTCTGGGCCTTTCATCAGGAAGGTGATCGTAAGTACGTCGGCGTAACCGGCACGGTGCTGCTGGTGATTCTGATTACCGTTTTTCTGGGCTGGCTGGGGTTAAAGTAGGACCCTGTATTCCTTGTTTTTTGGCAAATCTTTGGGGTGCCCGCGGCCGCCGCCATCGGTGTCACCCCCGCGAAAGCGGGGGTCCATGAATGGATTCCCGCTCCCCCGCCCGCGCGGACGACAAGCTTCCCCGGAATGACTGAAACCCGCGTTCGGCCCCAGGCCGCGCCGAGCAGCGCTCTCATCGCTGTGCTACGATTTCTATTTATGGCCGATGATGCAAAGATGCCGGCGAGGAGCCGCTATGGCAGATACGCCTGGTGGGTGCTTGCCTACACCGTCCTTGTAATCCTGTGGGGCACGGTCGTGCGCGCCACCGGCTCCGGTGCGGGCTGCGGCGATCATTGGCCGCTCTGCGAGGGCCAGTTTATCCCACACGCCGCGCAGATCGCTACGCTGATCGAGTTCACTCACCGCCTGACAAGCGGCCTCACGGTTCTTCTTGCGGCGGGTCTTGCGTATTTCGCTTTCCGGCTCTTCCCCGCCCGGCACGCGGTCCGGCGCTACGCGGCGGCCGCTTTCGTCTTTACCCTAATGGAAGGGCTTCTCGGCGCCGCGCTCGTGCTCGTGGCGCCGGGGCGTCCGGCCTCAGCCGCGCACGTGGCGATCCTTTCGCTTCACCTGGTGAATACGTTTCTGCTGCTCGCCTCGCTCGCCCTCACCGCGCAATCGGCCGGAGAGAGGGGATTCGCCCTGAACGAGCAGCCGGTGTTGCCACCCTCGCGCGGGCTCATTGCCGCTCACGCGTTTGGCCTCGTCGGCGTTCTCGGCATCGCAGTTACGGGCACCATTGCGGCGCTCGCCGATTCCCTCCATCACGCGACGTCGTTTCTGCAGGGCTTTCAGTGGGACATCGCCGGCGGCAGCCCGCTTCTGCGGCTGCGGATCATTCACCCGGTCGTCGCGGTGATTATTGGGACCTTTCTGATTGCCGTCGCCCTTCACGCGCTCGTCAACCCCGCTTCCCCTGCCGCGCGGCGCGCGGCGATCTGCCTCTCCGCACTCGTCCTCATTCAATTCTGCTTTGGAGCTCTCAACGTTCTCCTGCTCGCGCCCGTTTGGCTGCAGGTGCTTCATCTGCTCACGGCCGACCTCATATGGATTAGCCTGGTTCTGCTCACCGCCTACAGGCTGCGAGTTCCCGCCGAGTCCGAAGAACTTGAATACGTCATGCTGAGCGCAGGGAAGCATCCCGGTATTTGAAAGCGAAATACGCAGGGCTGGCACCCCGAACAGGGCAGCTCGGACCCGCGTTTTTATGATTCCATAATGGCGTCGGCCTGCACGACAAACCGCAGACCTCCAAGGCGGAGCTCTGTTCCGAAAATAGGCGCTAAGTCTTGCGTTATCAATAGGTGGTCTAAGGTTCACTAGCGCCGTAATTTTCATGCCTCGGGGTGTCGCCAAGCGACATGAGCGACTGCATTGCAATGCCGTAATTTCTTGTTTTTTTTAGCGAACATTCTGGATGCTCGCGGGCCACCGTCACCCCCGCGAAAGCGGGGGTCCATTAATGAAATGGATTCCCGCTCCCCCGCCTGCGCGGAGGACAAGCTTTCGCGGGAATGACTGTAAATGGCGTTTGGTTGCGGCCGCAAGGCCGCGCTGCGCTACCCGGGCGAATCCCGCTGGGGCCGCCGCTTTTTGCACCTTGAACTCGGCGGCCGCGGCAGATTAAGGTAGAATGAATTATGCGAGCGGGGAGCGCAGCCGTTTCAGAACGGCTGCGGGTTCCGCTATTTACCCGGGAGTTTTCATCGAATCGGCCAGCGTTCTTTCTGCCGGCCTTCTAGCAGTTCATGCACGCCCGATGCGCCCACACGCGCCGGCCATGACGGGTTACTGAAAACGTGGTCCAGAGACACCGCCATCCAGGCTCCTCCCAGCGTTCCTCGAGGATTACCTCCCGGCAGCTTGCTCGGTTCCTGCGTAAATGGAAGCTCCCCCTGATTGCTTGTTTTTGCGCGCTGGTGCTGATTGCCGCCGCCATTTTCGCGCACTACTACATCCGTTTCTCGCGCATGGTGGACGCGAGGCTGAGCGGCCAGGTTTTCCGCCGCGCGTCACTGATCCTCTCCGCGCCCACTACCGTTCTGCCCGGCGAGCCTGAAACCCCGCAGGAAATGGTTGACCGCCTCCGCAAGGCGCTCTACGTCTCAGGGGGGCCCAGTAGCACCGGAATCGGAACTTTCGAGCTTGACGGCGATCAACTGCGCATTTATCCGGGGCCGGCATCCTTCTTCGCGTCCGACGCGGAGCGCGAAGGGCCGGCGGAGATCGACTTTGCGAAGGGGCACATTGATTCGATCACCGGCTTAGACCCGAA
>JBOGJW010000222.1:0-5662 GCA_050745245.1 Terriglobia bacterium
TAATTAACCCAGATGACGCGGCTTGGCACCGCGTATTCCTTGCCCTCCCTGGGAATTACCGTCACTTCCTGCCCCAGCTCCAGGTGGATTGAAGTGCGCACTCGAGCGCCAAGCTGTGAAAGATCAACGGCAAACGCCTGGCTCGCGATCTGATTCCGCCCGGAATCCACCAACAGCGCAATTCCTTTAGAAACATCCCGGCGCTCGGAGCGCCGTCGGTTTGCGGGCGCGATCTTCGGCATGGCTCCTCCTCTTGGCAGGTTGCTGAAAAAACCCGCTCAAAGGTCGTAGCGGCGATTTTATATCGCCACTAATCCGGTATTCTCAACAGGCGCGTGGCGGCATAAAGCCGCAGCTACACATTTTTCAGCAACCTATTTGAACAGGCCAAGTCGAAGATAGAGTAGCTGATGAGGTAATGTCAATAGAATAATACTGCCGCGACTTTTGGGCGCCTCTCGCGGGCCAGCGGACCTTGCATCGCAGTGATGATTTCTCGCCTTTTCTGCAAACATTCTGGAGCGTGTCATTCTGAGCGTCCCACAGCCTTCGGCTGCCAATGTTGGGCATGACACGCGGCGCCGGGGGCGGGATTCCGGCTTGATGAATACCAAGGATTTACCGCCGTGTGTCATGCAGAGTGAGCGCAACGAGCGAAGAATCCCTGCATCTGTTTGCGCTCAGCAAAATACGGGGATTCTTCCCTTGCGTTCAGAACGACAGGCCCCAACACGTTCGCCAGAAACGAAATTGTTCTTTTTTAATCCGGCGCTATCCGCCGTGTGAGGCCGCGGCTCGCTAGTGATTGCGAGCGAAAACCGCAGCCGAAGGCGGTTTTCAGTCATTCCCGCGAAAGCGGGAGTCCACCTATCGGCCCCCACTCCCCCGCCTGCGCGGACGACAAGCTTCGCGGGGGTAACACGCGTTTCGAGCCCGCGCTGGTTCATACAAGCGAGATGAGAGCGCCGCTCGCGGCGGGAATGTGGCACACAACTTTGCCCCCGCGCGCTGGCACATGCTCAATGTTCTGCGCGGACCATGCTGCGTTAGCGCTTACCTGCGCGCCTCCGAACGTTACACCTTGAGTCGCTTCAAGGCTCGGCCCCGCGAGCCTTAGAATCTCTGCACGCTCCGCGCGCTGGCCGGCATCGAGCGTAAGGCTCGCGTTTTGATCCGCGCTCTTGTTGAACACCGCCGCCTTCAGCGCTCCATCCGCGGCGCGCACGGCGTAGGCCGTGAAGAGCGGCACGCGAGTTTTGAGCGTGCTCCCGATCATCTGTCTTGCCCCCGCCTCGGTGAACAAGAGTAGCCCGTAGTACTCCGGGCGCGCGGTAAAGCCGCTCTTGCGCGTGCCGGCGATCGGCGTGTACCAGCCGTATCCGCCGCCGTGAAAATTAATCCCGCTGAAGCCCGCGGCCGCGAGCTGAAACATGAAGTCGCCCGCCCACAGCGCGGCGCCAAATGTATTGCTGACCCCCTGCTTGCCGCCTCCGTAGCACGAGTTCGTCTCCGCCATTCGGAAGGGCAGGTGCGATTCGCGCATCACCTGCTGTATTCCCGCGATGCTCTCGAGAAGCTTGGGATTGGGCTCAAGGAGCCGCTGGAGCGTCATCCCAGGGTTGCTGGGTGGACCTTCGGCGTAGTAGTGGTTGGTGAGGAGGATGATCTTGTCCCTGAAGCGCTGCGCGAACTCTTGCACCCACTGAACGTTGTGGGCGGTGTCGGGTCCGGCGAACTGCGCGCTCGTAGCGCGGCGGTGGATCGCGTCGTAGAAGCGCTGCCACTCGGCGGCGAACTGGTCAAAATCGTAGCCATGCGGCCGCAGCCCGTTGTGCCCGAACAGCTCCACCTCGTTGCCAATCTGCAAGGCGATGAGCCTCTCGCCCAGCGTCTTCGTCACGAATTCGCCCTCTTCCGCCGATTTTTCAGGCGTGCCTTTGCCCAGGTTGAGCCCGTAAATTCCGCGCCAGCCGGTTGCCTCTAAAAAACCATTCAGGTTGCGAATAGCGGCCGGAGTGACGGCGGTCCGGCGGGGAGCATGGCGTCCCGTGTCCGGACCCACAGCGGAGGGAATCGCAGCTTCGGCTCGTGGATTCGGGTGCGGTGTCCAGAAACCGTATTCGCTGGTATTGCCTCCAATGCGGAGCACGCCCTGGGCGCCGAGGCGCCGGACGAATGCGACCAGGGAGGCGTTATCCGAGGAGAAGTACTCGGGGTCGGCAAGCTGCGCGGTCTCGTAGCTGAGACCCATAAAGTCGGCCGGGACCCCGGGCCCGGCCTTTTGCGGGTGTAAAGTAAGCCGTGCAGGAAGCGGATGATTGCTGCGAGCTTGCAAGATCCCCGGAACGGCTGTTCCCAAAGTGGCGAGCGCGGTGGAATGGATAAAATGGCGTCTGTTCATAACGCCAGCAGTAAATCACACCTCAAAGCGTTGGGCAATACCGTTGCCCACGGAAGCGGTCCGCGGTCGGCGGTCAGCAGACTGAATGCTGAAAGCTGATTGCTGAATGATTGCTGACCGCTCGATATTTCAGCGCGGACCCTTTCCCGAGAGGTCCTTGATCTTTCTTGCCATTTCGGGCAGGCGCGAAAGGTGGGCGAATAACTTTTGGAACTCGGCGAGCGGCCGAGCCGGAGTGCCCCAAACGATGCTGCCTCTGCGAATGATTTTCCCGGGCAGCACGCCCGACTGTCCGCCAATCTGTGCCCGGCTCTCGATGCGCGCGTGCTCGCCGATGCCTGCCTGGCCGCCGATCACTACGTTATCGCCGACCGTCGTGCTTCCGGAAATCCCCGTCTGGGCGACAATGAGACAGTTGCGGCCGATTGAAACGTTATGAGCGATCTGAACCAGGTTATCAATCTTGGTTCCGGCGCCGATCCTCGTTACACCGAGCGACCCGCGATCGACGGTGGTGTTGCAGCCAATTTCGACGTCGTCCTCAATCACGACGCCGCCAAGCTGGGGAAACTTCTGGAGGCGCTCGCCGTCCGGGACGTATCCGAAGCCATCGCCGCCAATCACGACGCCGGCGTGGAGCACCACGCGATCTCCTATCTGCGCCCCCGGATAGATCGTCACGTGGGGGTAGAGGACACAATGCGCGCCGATCTGCGCTTCAGCGCCAATAAAAACTCCCGCGCCCAGGCGCGTTCCTTCGCTGACGCACGCGCCGCGCTCGACTACCACGTGCTGGCCGGCGCTGACCCCGGCAGCCAGGCGCGCATCAGGGGAGATCACCGCGGTGGGATGAATGCCCGGCTCGGGCGCTTCCGACGGGCAGATCAACGCCGCCAGCCGCGCGAACGTCAGCTTCGGCTGCGAAACGGCAATCGATGTTTGGCCGGGCAGGAACGCGCTTTCCGGGAGCAGCACGCATCCCGCGCGCGAGCGGATCGAGCGCTCAAGGTCGCGTGCGGTCACGGCAAAGCTCAAGTCGGCTGGGCCGGCAGTTTCGAGACCCGCCACGCCCCGGATTTCCCGCTCGCCATCGCCTTGCAGTTTGCCGCCTGCCAGCCGGGCCAGTTCTTGGACCTTCATCATGACCTCACCGGAACGCGATGCGCTCATTGCCCATCCGCTGGCAGCTCGCCGGGCGGGCGAGTCTTCCAGCGCCGGTGAACCCAGAGCCACTGGTCGGGATAGCGCCGGATGTATTCTTCCAGAAGCGCGGTATAACGCGCGGTGTTCACCCGGACCTCTTCTTCCGGATCGTCGCTCTCGATCCAATCCACGCGGTCGAACCGCAGCCGGTACTTTCTGTCATTCGCCTCCCAGATAACGAGCCCCATCACCACCGGGGCCTGCGTCTTGCGCGCGATTCTTGCGGGCGCCGTCGTGGTGCAGGCCGGCCGGCCGAAAAAATCAACGAAAACACCCTCGGCCGGGAGCATATTCTGGTCGATCAGAATGCCGACGGCCTCTCCCTGGCGCAGACACCGGAGCGCCTGCCGGGCGAAGTCGCGCTTATCGATCGAGCGCCCGCCGCTCGAGCAGCGATAGCGGTCAATCAGCCCGCCGATGAGCGGGTTATCCAGAGGGCGGACGACGAAATTCACCGGATGCCCGTTCAGTCCGTGCGCGAATGAGCCAAGCTCCCACGCGCCAAAATGCGCGGTCAAAAAGATCAGGCCCTTGCCCTGGCTCTGGGCGCGAAGGAAGTTCTCATAGCCGTCATACGCGATCAGCCGCTCGATATTGCTACGGTTCCAGCGGGGGAAGTGGGAGAAATCGGCGAGCATGCGCCCGAGATTCTGGAAGCTTGCGAACAGAACGCGCCGGCGCTTTCTCGCGCTCCAGCCGGGGTACGCCATTCGGAGATTGGCAATCCCGACGCTGCGCAGACGGGGCCAGAAGGCATAGCTCAACGCCGCCAGAACGGCGCAGATGGCGCGCGTCAGCCGATGAGGAAGAATCCGCAGCAGCCCCAGCACCGCCCGCGCGGCCCAGTATTCAGCGCGAATTCGCAGAGAAGGGCGGCTGGCGGCGCGCGCGCTTGCAAGCGCGTGGTGCATCGCAATGCCGCCAGATTCGTTTGCCATGTGTTCCGCTCGGATCGGGCCCCAAGTTGCGTTATACTAGGAACCCGTTGTTGCCGGTCAGGACACCCTGAGCCGCTCACGCGCCAAGCGGGATTTTACTTCCCTGGCTGGAACGGATAAGCGCATTGACGGCTGAGATCGTCGACATTCGGCACTTCGAGGCCCGCGATTTTGCTCCGCTGCTCGAAGCAGAGTCCGCAGCGTGGATGGCGGCGCTCCGCTGGGATTATACCGCCGCCGCCCGCATCATCGCTGCCTGCATCGCCGACAAGCGCCTCACCGGATACGCCCTGGTCGGCGCGCGCCGCATTCTAGGCTACAGCTTTTTCGTCTACGAGGGCGAGAAGGGCCTCATTGGCAGCCTCTTTGTCGATCCCGCGCACTCGCGCCGTGACGATGCGGTGCTGCTGCTCGAGCACGTGATCGAAACGCTTCAGGCAACGCCGGGTCTGCGCCGCGTCGAAGCGCAGCTCCCGCATTTCACGTATGAGGACCTGGAAGGCTGCTTCCGCGAGCACAATTTCCACGGGTATTTTCGCCGGTTCATGTCATTGCGGCTGGCGAATGGCATGCCGGCCGGCGCCGCCGCGCGCAGCTTAAATCGCGGCGAATTCGCCCTCGAGCCGTGGCAGCGCAAGCACGACGCCGAGGCGGCCCGCCTGCTTTACCGCACCTACCGCGACCACGTGGACGCGGAGATCAACGATCAGTATCATTCCGTGCTGGGCACGTCGCGGCTGCTCGATAACATCGTGCACCTCCGCGGCTGCGGGGAAAACCTTCCGCAGGCATCCCTGGTGGCCATTCACCAGCCGACCCGAAAACTCGCCGGCTTTCTCGCGCTCACGGCGGTGCGGCCCGGCACCGCGCACGTTCCGCAGATCGCGGTGACCGGCGAATTTCAAGGCCGGGGACTCGGGAAGGCGCTGATGGAATCCTCCTTCCAGGAGCTCCGGCAGCTCGGATTCGCGGAGGTTTCGCTCACCGTCACCGCGCTCAATGCGAGCGCGGTGCGGTTTTACGAGCACCTTGGTTTTGAGACGTTCCGCACGTTTGGCGCGTTCGTCTGGTCGCGGGATTCCGAGCCATAAGTCAGCTTTCAATGAGCAGCGTGCCGGGG
>JBOGJW010000223.1:0-16281 GCA_050745245.1 Terriglobia bacterium
CTTCGGCGTCGCGGCAGATTGGGGGAGCACGCGGGATTATGGTCTCGAACGCGGAAGGCGCGTACGTACAGGATAACTGGCATCACCGGGCGCTCACCGTCAATGCAGGATTGCGCTACGACTATAATTCTCCGCCCGTCAACAGGCTTGGACTGGGCACTTTTGACTTCAGCACTGGCGTCTACCGATGGGATAAAACCAACCCGATTACAGGGGCGGCGCCCAACATGCCGCCGGGCGGGATACCCCCCGATCGTAGAGACTTTGCGCCGCGCCTCGGCATCGCCTATTCGATTACACCGCGGCTGGTCGCACGCGCCTCGGGAGGAATTTTTTACGACAGCTTTGGCTCCAATTATGTCCAGGCCTCCCAAAGCGAACGGGGGAATTGGCCGTTCAACTTTCCTCAGAACGTCTCCGGCCTAAATGCCACTACCGTGGGTACGGTCTGGCCCAATCCGTTCCCGGGAAATCCGGCAGGGTCTGCCACGCCGCTGATCTGCTCGCAGTGCCTGAACATCGAGAAGAGCTCGTCCCGGACGCCTTACGTCGGGGAATGGACGCTGAGTCTGCAGTACCAGTTCAGCCCCAATCTCATGGCGGAAGCCGATTATTTCGGGTCCAAGGGCACGAAGCTGACCTCGCAGATTATCGACAACACGGCTGTGGCGCCGGGCCCGATTCCGTATTCGAGCCGCCAAATCTATCCGCATTACGCTCCATATATTCTAAACGGCTACAATGAATTCGGGTCCTGGTACGACGGTGGGGCGTTCCGGCTGCAGAAACGCTTTTCGCACGGGTTAACCTACCTCATCAGCTATACCTACTCCAAACATATCGATTACGTCGACAATCTATCCAACAGCGTCGCCGGGGCCGCGTCCAATCCCACACGGTTCAACGCCAAGCTGAATCGAGGGCTGGCGGGATTTGACATACGCAATGTGCTGGTGGCCAGCGGAATTTGGCAGATCCCGGGCCGCACGAGCAGCAGGCTGGCGAACACACTCATCTCCGGGTGGATGATCGGCGACATCTTCACCTTGCATTCCGGCTTGCCGTTTTCGGTGATCGTGTTCAGCGATTATGCGAATATCGGCTCGGTAGGAGGCCGCTACCCCGAGTACGCCGGCCTGGTGGGCAATCCCAGCGCGATCGCCACTCCCAACCCGCAACAATGGTTTAACACCGCCGCCTTCGCCATTCCTGCGAATGGCGTCTATGGCACCGCCGGCCGCGACATCCTCCACACCGACGGCTTGATTGACGACGAAGTGTCGCTCTCGAAAATTTGGAAGGTTCGCGAGCATACTTCAATCGAGCTGCGAGGCGAGTTCTTTAATCTCTTCAACAACGTCAACTTCGGCTACCCGGACCCGTTTGTGGATGATGGCGCTCCATACTTTGGCAGCATCTCAAGCACGCTGAACCCGGGCCGCGAGATTCAGCTCGCTCTGAAGATTCATTTTTGATGAGTCTCCCGGACCGGCGGTGAAACGCGGCCGAACCGCAATCACGGGATATGTCATCCTGAAAAACTTTCAGCTGGGGAAATACGGCTCGGCCGCGAATCAAACTCAAACCTCCGAGGCATGAAAGTCTCTTTGCGCGTTTGTAGTGAGATATTTCTGGCGCTGTGCCTGGCGGCCAGCGGGGCGAAGGCGGCGCCAATCAACGGCGCGCCCGCAGCGCGGGCCGCGTGGAGTTTTGAGGAGAATTTCCGAAGCGGCATTCCCGGCTGGATCAGCTATCCGCTGGCGCAGGACGAAGGCTATGACCCCTCAATTTACACCGCAGATATTGACGGCTCACCGGCGCTGGTTCGCGACGTGATTGCTTACGGCCAGCGCGTGCTGCGCGTGGGAATGCTGCGCCCGATCCGCTTCTACGCGACGCCTGCCACTGCCGTTGATCTGAAATACGAATTGAAAGCCTGCGACCCGGTCACCAGCGCGCGCGTGATTCTGGCGGCCACGAGCGGCCGCAAGTACATCGCGGCGATCCCGTCAAGCGCGGGAGCGCACACGCTGCGACTGGGGGGCGAACGGTTCGGATTGCCCGCCCAGGGTGCCGCAATCGGCGCGATATTGGTCGAGGCTGAAATTGCGCACCCGCTGCGCGGCTCGCACAATCGCCTGGCGCTGCTTTCGTTCAGGATCGATGCGCAACGGCGGCCTTTGCTTCCGCTCCAGCAGCCGGAGCTGGCGATCTCTCCCGTCAGCAGTATCGCCGTGGCCGCGCGTGCCGTGACGCCTCAGGCGCCTCTCATTATTTTTCTGCTCGCTGGACCGCCGGGCGCCCGCGTGCTTCTCAAAGATGGCGCCGGCAAACTGATTCGTGAAGAGCCGCTGCAGGCGCAGACCGGCGGCCGCGAGGTTCGCTTCACGCCTTCGGGGCGCGATCCTGGCCTTTGGTCGGCGCGCGTTCAGAGCGCCGCAGGAGCGCGCCCGTTTCGATTTCTGGTGCTCGGAAGAATCCCCCCGCATCCTCGCGTTCTTCTTACTCCTGCCCGCCTCGCGCAATTGAAATCGATGGCGGGTTCCAGCATGCTGCTTCGAAGCATTGGGCGCGAAGCCGCGGAGTTGCGGGCGAGCCTTGCCTACAACGACCGGGCTGGCGAGAGCATCACGCTCCTCTCGCCAGCGTCTGTATTTCCGGGCTTGGTCCAGTATTTTCAGTTGATGGAGAAGTACAGCCGCGCGATCGCTTTCAACGCGCTCGATTACCGGCTGAATGGCAACCAGGACGCGCTCGAATCGGTGCGCCGGGCCCTGCTGACCATCTCCGCGTGGCCCACCTGGACGCCGCCCTGGTTTCACGACCACGGTTTGCAGACGTACTACGAAGTAGGAGTATTCACGCAACGCATGGCCGTCGGTTACGACCTCGTCGCCGATCAGCTCAGCCCGAATGAGAAATCGCGCATCGCGAGTGCACTCTGGCGCAACAGCATCCAGCCAACGCTCGCGGACTATTTTTTCAATGACCGCCTTCCCACCGCATCGAGTAACCACATGGCCAATTCCGTGGGCGGTGCGCTTGCAGCCTGCGGCGCTCTTTACGGCGACTCGCCGCAATGGAATGCCCGGCTGGGTGGGGCGCTCGCCGAGCTGATCTCGGCGTATGAGAACCTCCTCCAGGGCCTCTTTCCGGGCGATGGCAGCGAGGCCGAGCCGGCAGGCTACGAGGATTTCGCCATGGAGGGCATGTCCTTCGGCGCGGCCGCGCTTCACGCGCTCGGCATCCGTCCGCGCGGCATGGCGAAGATGATCGAGAGTTTCTGGTGGCTGCGGTATGCGTTCTTCGCTCCCGGTGAAGTGCTGGATACAGGCGACACCGGAATGAATCTAGGGTCGCTCTCCGGGTACGCCTGGGGCGCGGAAAATGGACGCGATCCGGCGGTGCGGACGTTCTATGACAGCGCGCGGACCGGCACGCTGGCGGAGTTCATCTCCTCCGCAGGCACGGGAAAGCCAGAGCCGCCGGGCCTTCTCGACCTCGCCTGCTGCACGGGGCCCTCGCCCGCCGTTCCCCCTCCGCCCCTGGCGCGTATTTTCACCGGGCGCGGCAGCGCCGTAATGCGCAGCGGTTGGGCGCCCGGCAGCACGGTAATTTCTCTGCGCGCGGGACCGTGGTGGAATCATCAGCATCATGATGAGGGGAGCTTCCAGGCGGCCGCGTTCGGTGAGCCGCTGATCGCCGAGGCCGGCTACGCGGACTATTACCGCGACCCCCGTTACGCGGATTATTTCAGCCAGGCGCCGGGGCACAATACGGTGCTTCTGGACCACGATCCGTTCAGCCAGGAGGGCTATGACGGCCGCTACTGGCCGGCGCTGCAAAAATTCCCCAGGTTTCGCGGCCACGTCTTCTCACCGGCGATTGACTTCATCTCCGCGAACCTCGCGCCCGCTTACAACGACGGCGCGCATCTCAATAGCTTCGTGCGCGACTACACCTTCATCGCTCCCGATGTGTTGATCGTGCACGACGCTCTCCGCGCTTCCGAACCGCATCAATATACCTTTCTGCTGCACGCCCCGCCGGGCGATCCCGTGGGCGCCGCCGGCGCCGGAGGCGTGATCCGCGGCAAGGCTGCGTTCGCGGCCATCACTGCGGGAGGCGCCAACCGCCACTGGACGATGCATTCAGCGCCGGTTCCCGAGAACGCGTACGTCGATCTCGACCGCGTGAACGTGCTCCCGCGCAAGGTGCTGCGCCTGGATTCAGCATCGGCGCCCGGAACGGATTTCCTGGTGGCAATACGTTTTCAGAATTCTTCCGAACCCGCCGCGCGACTTACGGCGACGGTGGGCAATACGGGCGAAGGTTTCCGGTCCGCGGATGACCGTGTTGCGGTCGTATTCCGAACCGGGCAAGGGCAGCTCGAGCTGCCAGGCGTCCCAGGGTTGCGTGAGATTACTACAGATGGCGATGTTCTCGCCGCGATCCAGCGCGGTCCTTCGACAGACGTCCTGGTCGCGCGCGCAAGGAGTGTGCGCGCTGGCGGCTCGGCGCTGCTTTCCTCAATGCCGTCCGCGTTGGATGCCGTAATCACCGAGAGCGCGACGGGCGAAGTCATAGAGGCCGACTGCCTGGCGGGGACCAGCTTGCTCGTGCGCGCCACGCAATCGCCGCGTACGGTTACGCTGGACGGCGCGGCGGCTGCCGTGCGGCTGCAGGGCGGGATGATCTCTTTCCCCAGGCTTTCCCAGGGCGAGCATGTTATCCGAATCGAGTATTGAACCCGCGCTGCGCGAGATCGCAGCATGGAAGATTTTTGATGCGAACGTGCGCGTGGGCCGCTCGGGCATGCACGGCCAGCTTGCGCTCGAAGCGCCCGAGCTCCTTGCGGAAATGGACCGCTTCGGCATCGAGCGCGCGCTCGTAGCCCACTTCGCGGCGGAAGAATACGACGCGGCGGAAGGCAATCGCGCGCTGGCAGGAGCCGTGCGCGAAGCGCCCGGGCGCTTTGAGCCTGCCTGGGCCACACTGCCCGACGCGGCATCGATTGACGCGCTCGCGAGCCTGCGCCCGGCGGCGGTGCGCCTCTCTTTTGGGGTCCATCAGCATAATTTTTCGGCCGCGCGCTGGTGCTCCGGCGCACTGTTTGAATACCTGGAAGCGCATAATGTGCTGGCAGTGGTGGAGCGGCAGGCCATCGCCTGGGAATCGCTCGATGCGCTGCTGTCGGATTTTCCCCGCCTCAAAGTTCTCCTGATCGAAACAGGGTATCGCGCGGACCGCAACCTGCGCCCGCTGCTGCGCCGCCACGCCAACCTTCACTTTGATAGCTCGACCTTTCTCGCGCACCGCCAGCTCGAAGCGTTTGTCGAGCAGTGCGGGCCGGATCGCCTGGTGTTCGGCAGCCGCCTGCCTCTCTACACGCCGGGCGCGGCGCTGGCGGTGCTGGCGAGCGCGCGCGTTTCCGACGAAGCCCGGCTCGCGGTCGCGGGCGGCACGCTGCGGCGTCTCATCGGCGGAGAACGCGAATGAAATCTCCGGTGCCGATCTTCGATTGTCACGGGCACATCGGCGCGCAGCCGGATTTCCCGTCCTACAAGCACGATCCCGACGAGATGGTGCGCGTGATGGATCTGCTCAACATCGAGGCGCTCGCGATCACCTCGATTCGCGCCTGCTGCAATGACTGCCCGCGCGGCAACGCGGAGGTGGCGGAAGTCCTCGCCAGCAATTCAGGGCGATTTCGTGGCTACATTACCGTGAATCCGCAGCCTGAGGGCGAGGCGCTGGCCGAGCTGGAGCGCTGGAAAGCCTTTCATCGTCCGCCGCTCATCAAGCTCCACCCCGATCTGCACAAGTATCCCGTCACAGGTCCCGGCTACCGGCCCGTATGGGACTATGCCGACCGGACGCGCGCCATCGTGCTGGTGCACACCTGGGAATCCGATCCGAATTGCGGACCGTTGCTGCTCGCTCCTATCGCGCGCGAGTTTCCCGGCGCGCGGATCATCCTCGGGCACTCCGGCGTGACCTGGCGCGGATACGAGCAGGCGATGCAAGCGGCCGAGGGCACGCCCAACACGTTCCTGGATATCTCGGGCTCGCAGAGTCACCGCACGATTCTCGAAGTGGCGGTCGCGCGCGTGGGCAGCGAGCGCATTCTGTTTGGCTCCGACATGCCTTATCTCGAGGCGGCCGGCGCCATGGGCCGCGTGCTCACGGCGCGAATTCCCGACGCCGCGAAGGAGCGCATTTTGCGCGCGAATTTTCTGGCGCTGCTTGAAGAAAAATGACCGTGGCGCGCCGCGCCCGCGCAGCCGCAATGGAGGCGTGAATAATTTCCGGTCTTGTCATTCTGAGGAGGTCGCCGCGGCCGCCGGTCCTGAGCAAAGCGAAGGAAGAATTCACGTATTTGCTTTCTTTCAAATACCGGATGCTTCGCTTCGCTCAGCATGACAGCCGGCGTCGATTTTTTTCATGCCCCTCAATGCCCTCGCGCTCATCCAAAAGTCAGATGGGCTTTGCCGCCGCACTTTTGCTTCTTCTTGCCCTCTCGCCTCAGAGCGCCCGCTCGCAGACGATTATTGATACGCAACTGCGGCCCGAAACCGTGGCAGAGTTCGACCGCTACGTTCGCGCCACCGAGGCGCGGATCGATCGCGAGATCAGCCGGCCGGGCACCTTCCTTTATCTCAGCGAGCTGCCTAGCGCGACGCGGCAGCGCGCAATGGCCACGCTCCAGCAAGGCGGCGTTTTTATTCAGCGACTACAAACGCGCGACGCCTCTGGCCGCGTCATCACCACACCGGGCGGGCTGATCCATCACTGGCTTGCAGACGTGTTCATCCCGGGCGTCACGGTCGAGCGCGTGCTTTCGGTGGTCGAAAATTACAACCACGCCCACGCTTATTATCCGCAGGTGGTGCGCTCCCGCCTGCTGAGCCGCGACGGAAACAATTTCAAAGTGGCGCTGCGCCTCCGCGAGCACAAGATCATTACGGTAACGCTCGATACCGTTCATGACGTGCGCTACACGGAGCTCGACCCCACGCACTGGAGCAGCCGGTCCGTTTCAACGCGAATCGCCGAGGTGGTGGACGCCGGAAAACCTGGGGAGCACGATAAGCCTCCCGGGCATGACGCCGGTTTTCTATGGCGGATGAACTCCTACTGGCGTTTCGTACAGCAGAATGGCGGGGTTTATATCGAATGCGAGTCGATTTCTCTGACGCGAGATATTCCTACCGGGCTCGGCTGGCTGATCGGGCCGTTCATCACCAGCATTCCGGAGAAATCGCTTACCGAGACCCTCACCGCCACGCGCAAGGCCGTGCTCGCGGCGCAACCAAAGAACGTGTCATCCTGAGCGCAGCGAAGGACCTGCTTGTGTTGAAAGACCCAAGAAAAACGGCTTCGCTCGGAATGACAGGGCGCAAATCGCCGGTGGGGACACCGGCGCTACAGCGAGCAATCCAGGTTAAGGCACCAGCAATTTTCCGAGTGTCACGGCATGGCGGGCGCCGGTGACGCCGGGAAGATTTCCCGGAAGGCCCTGCCGCGAGCGGTCCGCAAGCACCGCGAAGGCGATAGCCTCTTTGGCATCCCCCGGAAGGCCGAAGCGCTCGGAGAGCTGAACGGAAATCCCGGGAAGCAGCTCCGCGATGCGCCGCATCAGCAGCGCGTTGTGCGCGCCGCCTCCGGAGATGATCAGCCGCTGGATTCTGACGCGCGGAAGCACGAATCGCTCGATCGCGTCCCCCACAGAGGCCGCCGTCAGTTCCGTCGCGGTGCGCAGCAGGTCCGCCGGCGGCGCCGCATCGCG
Organism: Terriglobia bacterium; assembly: GCA_050745245.1. Taxonomy (GTDB): domain Bacteria; phylum Acidobacteriota; class Terriglobia; order UBA7540; family UBA7540; genus RH2-MAG17b. The sequence goes on from JBOGJW010000223.1 coordinate 7,790, forward strand.
CTTCAGGAAATGCGAGTTCAGGAATTCATCGCCAAACTGTTCCCGGCCGGCGCTCTTGGGCGGCGGTTGAGCGAAGAACGGCTGGCGCAGCATCCTTTCGAGCAGCGGCCGGATCACCGTCCCCCGCGCCGCCCGCTTGCCGCCTGCGTCGAAGGTTCTTCGGCCGCGCGAGAAATGGCGCACGAGTCCGTCGATCAGCATGTTGCCCGGACCGGTGTCGAACCCGAAGACGTCCGCCGGTTTTGCGGCGGCGGGAATGATGGTGAGATTGGCGATGCCGCCAAGGTTGAGCGCGGCTGTGCCTTGCGCCGGATCGCGCAGCAGCAGGTAATCGAGCATCGGAACGAGCGGCGCGCCCTGCCCTCCGGCGGCCAGGTCTGCTGCGCGAAAATCAGCGACCACTGGGGCGCCAAGACGCTCCGCGATCACGGCCGGCTCGGCAATCTGGAACGTGCTAGCGCAATCCGGCGCGCGAACCCGGGAGTAACGGCTGGCCCCAAGCCTCCCGTGTGTCGGCGAGACGCCGGCGCTACTGTTTTCGCGCGGACCCGGACCATGATGGAATATCGTCTGGCCGTGCGAGCCAATGACGGCAAGTTTCCCCGGCGGCACTCGGCCTTTGCGGCAGACGGCGAGGGCGGCATCCGCGAAGAGCCCGCCCAGAACGAAATTGAGCGTGCTGATCGCGCCAGCGCTCGTCGCTCCGCCGCTCGCGATGTGAAGCAGCTCGCGCCGGAGCGATCCGGGATAGGGAACCGTTTGAAAAGACCGCAGGCGCACCCGCGGCCGCTCGGGATCGCCGCCGATGCGCACCAGCGCGGCGTCAATCCCGTCCATCGAGGTGCCTGAGATCAACCCCACGGCCAAGCACCCGCCACGGCCGCTCATGATTGGATCTGCCTCTTAAGCTCGGCAAGGAGATTTAAGGCTTCGAGGGGCCGCATGCGGTCGAGGTCTGCGTCTTCGACCGCGCGTACTACATCGGCGTTGAGTGGAGTAAAAATGGTGAGCTGCACCGGGGCGGATCTCTGCCCGCCGGGCGGCGCGGCAAGCCGCTCGCTCAGCGTGTGCTCGCTCTGTTCGTGGCGGGCGAGGATTTCGCGCGCGCGCTCGATCACCGCCGCCGGCAGCCCCGCCAGCCGCGCCACTTCCAGGCCGTAGCTCTTATCCGCGCTGCCCGGCTCGACCTTGCGGAGGAACACGATGTTCGATCCCGATTCTTTCACGGCCACGTGATAATTGCGCACGCCGGGCAGCAGATCGGAAAGCTCCGTCAGCTCGTGGTAATGCGTAGCAAAGAGCGTCTTCGCGCGCGTCGAGGCTTCGAGATATTCCACCACCGCCCAGGCGATGGCGAGCCCGTCGAATGTGGCCGTGCCTCGCCCCACCTCATCGAGCAGCACCAGGCTTTGCGGCGTGGCGGTGTTCAGGATGCCCGCCGCCTCGGTCATCTCCACCATAAAAGTCGAGCGGCCCTGCGCGAGGTTGTCCGAGGCGCCTATGCGCGTGAAGATGCGATCCAGCAGGCAAAGCTTGGCGCGATCGGCGGGAACAAAACTTCCGGCCTGGGCCATCAGGCAGATCAGCGCCGTCTGGCGCAGGTAGGTGGATTTGCCGCCCATGTTGGGCCCGGTGATGATCAGAATGCGGTCGGTCGAGGAGTTCTGGTAGAGGTCGTTGGGGATGAAGGAGCCGTGGCGCTGGATGTGCTCGACGACGGGATGGCGGCCCTGCACGATTACCAGCTCGCCGTCGGCGGAAATCTCCGGGCGGCGATAGTTGCGCTCCGCGGCGAGCCACGCGAAGCACGCGAGCACGTCCATCTCCGCCAGCGCGCTTGCGGTTTCGCGGATGCGGCCCGCTTCGGCGCCCACCGCGCGGCGCACTTCCTCGAACAATTCGCGCTCGATCGCCTGGCACTTCTCAACGGCGTCGAGGATTCGCGCCTCCAGCTCCTTCAGCTCGGGCGTGGTGAAGCGCTCGGCGTTCACCAGTGTCTGCTTGCGCTCGTAATCGGCGGGCGCGAGGTGCCGGTTGGCTTTTGAAATCTCCAGGTAGTAACCGAAAACGTTATTGAAGCGAACCTTCAGGCTGGCAATGCCGGTGCGTTCGCGCTCGCGCGTTTCGATCTGCGCTACCACGCGCTTGCTATCGTGCGCCAGCTCGCGCAGCGCGTCGAGCTCCGCGTGATAGCCAGTGCCGATCAGGTTGCCGTCGGTCAGTGCGACGGGCGGCTCGGGGTGAATCGAGCGCTCGAGCAGGTCGCGCACGTCGGCAAGCTCGTCCAGCCGTCCGGCCAGCTCGCGCAGCAGCGGCGCTTCACACGCTGACAGGATCTTGTGCACAACGGGCAACTGCGCCAGCGAAATCTTCAGCGCCAAAAGATCGCGGGCGTTGGCGCTCTCGGTCGCCACCTTGCTGAGCAGGCGTTCGAGGTCCTGAATCCTGCTGAGCGCGCGGCGCAGCTCCTCGCGGGCCACAGTCTGACTGAGCATCTCGGCGACGGCCTCCCAGCGGCCTTCGATCTGTGCGCGGTCGAGAAAAGGCCGCATCAGCCGCTGCTTCAGCAGGCGCGCGCCGAAAGCCGTCATGCAGTGATCGAGCGTCGCAAGCAGCGTGGAATCCTTCGAGCCGCTGAAGGCGGGCTCGGTGACCTCCAGGTTGCGGAGCGTCGCGGCGTCGAGCGCGAGAAATTCGTGCTGCTGGTAGTAGCGGATGCCGTTGAGGTGAAGCAGCGAGCCGCGCTGCGTCTCGCGCACGAAGTGCAGGATGGCGCCCGCGGCGGCAATAGCGAGCGGATGATCTTCGAGGCCGTAGCCGGCGAGCGTGGCCACGCGGAAATGGTCGCGCATGAGGCGCGCGCCGTAATCGGCGTCGAACGCCCAGTCATCGACGGGCGTCTCGATTGCCGGCCGCGTGGCGTTCCACCGCCCGTCGTCCGCGAGGGGCGCAGTCGGTGCTGGCGAAGACTGCGCAAGGCGCTCGCCCAGCGAGGCGCCGCTCGGAGGGCGGCGCGACGCCAATTCGCCGGCGGGCAACAGGAGCTCGGCCGGGCCCATCCGCTCCAGCTCTTCGCGCAAGCGCGATGCGGCTTGCGGGCCGGAAAATTCCGTAGCGCGAAAATCGCCAGTGGAAAGATCGGCGAAGGCGACGCCCGCGCCGCCGTTCTTCTCAACTGCCGACGCGAGATAATTGTTGGCCCGCGGGTCGAGCGCCTCGGCGCTGAGTGAAGTGCCCGGCGTGACCACGCGCGTGACCTCGCGCTTCACCAGCTTCTTCGCCAGCCGCGGATCCTCTACCTGGTCGCAGACCGCCACGCGGAAACCCTTGCGCACGAGCCGCGCAATGTAGCCTTCGGCGGCGTGGTAGGGGACGCCGCACATCGGGACCGGCTGCCCCTTTTCCTTGTTGCGCGCGGTCAGCGTGATCTGAAGCTCGCGCGAGGCCACCACCGCGTCCTCGAAGAATAGCTCGTAAAAGTCTCCCAGGCGGAAGAGCAGCAGCGCCTGCGGGTGGCGCTCCTTCACGGACTGATACTGCCGCATGAGCGGGGTGGAGAACTCAGTCATGGCGTTGCGGAAGACGACAATTATTATCGTGTCCGCCGCCGCGTTTTGTAAACCTGCCTTCGGTCACGTGTCATTTGCGATTGGTGATTTGCGATTGATGGGGATTGGCTCATTTCCGCAATGAACCAATGAATCAATCCTGGCGCCGGCTATTTGCGCCACATTCCGCGTGCAGTCACCACAGATAGCCGTGCAACAGGACGGCCCCCTCCAGCGGCTTCAGTTTCCTTTTGGGAATATCGAGAGCGTAGGCTTGGCGGGATTGGTGTACGAGGAGATGATTGAAACCTAATTGAAAGCGGTCAATAGGGCTGAGAGTGATCCCGAAACGCCTGCTCTGCGGTTTATCTTCACGTAGCAGGCGAACGTTGGGCGCTTCGCCGCGCGCCAGCGAATAAAGGTAGTGCCAGCTCGCAGGAGTCGCATCAGGAGCCATTTCGCGCCCGCACCGGGCGACGTAGATGTGAACCTGCGGCGTGGACACGTGGTGCACGCCCAAGTTGTCCCTCGCCCAGCGGCGGATATGATTTAAAAATCCAAGGGCCAAGTCTTGCGTGAAGACTTGCTCCGCTGTTGCCAGCAGAAAGGCATATCTGCTCTCTGAGGCAACCCGCCTTAGCAGATTGCTGCCGGCTTCCGCATTCGGCCCGAGCGTGCCTTCCAATTGCTTCCACAGAATTTCGGCGCGGTCAAAGAACGCTGGTTCGAGAAAGGTGTTGCGCGCTAATACAGCACGCGTGCTCACCGGCTCCCCACGAAACCGGAGCTCTGAATTGGCGCTCTTGCAGGGGCCGAATGTGCTTTGGCTAACGCGGATCGCGGCTTGCTCAATAATCCGTTGATCTCTTGCTGGAAAAATGGAAGCGGCCGCGCGCCAGCCACCGCCATGCCGTCCAGCCATCCTCCACTTACGCGGCCAATCACGAACGCCGGCGTGCCGTGGATGCCGAGCTCCGCAGCCTCGCTCTGGTCCGCCTCGATCTGCCGCCGATATTTACTCTCGCTGAGGCAGGCTTGAAACTCGCGCATGCTCAGCCCGAGTTCTTGCGCGTGCTTCAGCAGCACGTCGTTGCCCGGCGGCAATGGATCGCCGAGCACGGCATTGCGAAACTGCCAGAATTTCCCCTGATCTCCGGCGCAGCGCGCCGCCTCCGCCGCGCCCAGCGCGTAAGCGTGCATCGGCAGCGGCAGATCGCGGGCTACAAACCGGAGCTTCCCTGTTTTGATGTACTCCTTCTTCAGTTCGGCAAATGTGGTGGTTTCAAATCGCCGGCAGAAGGGGCACTGCAGATCGGCGAATTCGACCATCATTACTGGAGCGTTTGTGCGTCCCAGCGCGTGCCACCCTGGCTCAAGCTTCATCCTGACGTTCTGGGCCATTGCTGGCCTGCGCCCCGGCGTCGCGCCGCGTTCCAGCAATTCCCGGATCGCGCGAAGCTCGCTCAGAATCGCCGCGCCCTGTGCCGCCGTCAGCGGAGTATTGGCGGCCAGCGTTGGCGCTCCCCGAGCAGGTGTGGCGTTCGCCGGAGCGGTCTTGCACTGCACACTCGGCGGCTGCGGCTGCGCTCTCGGCGGTCCAGCGCAAATTGCGGAGGCGACGGCTACGAACGCAAGCAGCAGGGTAGCCACGGCACGGCTTTCGTGCCGTGGGCTTTTTCGCCAAGGTGAAGAACCCACGGTCAGAAAAGCTCTGACCGTGGCTACCACGGTATTCATGCCACCAGCTTCTTGCATCCAGCGCCTGCCATCATGCTGAAATCCACTCCGTCGGCTTCCATCTGCTCCTGGATTCGCGCCGCCCAATCCATGGCGCAGTCAGCGTCCGCGCCAAAGCGCGCTTCCCAATCCGCGCGATCGCTGCGCCGCGTGCTGGCATCGTAAGCCTGGCCGGGGAACTTCGCGTGGTGGCTCAGGACCGGGTCGCTCAGAATCGTCTCGAGCCGGTCTTCTTCAAGCGGCAGGCCGAGAAAGTCCGTCACCTTCCTCAGCGCCGCCCCCGGGTTTTCGGAAACCGTGTCGCCGTCCAGCGGCAGCAGACGCTCCGGGTCGACCTGCATACGCAGCCGGTCCCAGAACGCGGCAGTCACCAGCCAAATGTAAGCCGCCTTCTGAGCGTCGCTCAGTTCCGCCGCGTTGACTTCGCTCAGCGCCGGAAATCTGGTAGCGCAGACCTCCGCTTTTGAGGTCTGCGGCTTCTGCCTGAGGCTTGGTGAAAAGCCGCGGACCTGAGAAACGCAGGTCCGCGCTACCGCGCCCTCAGAAATACCCGGATGTTTCTCCCGCTCTGCGGGATCAGCATGATAGCCGGCGTCGATTTGTTCATGCCCCCTCAGCGCGGCGTACCACAAATTCGCGCGCTTGCGGACCAGCTTCCTCCGGTCCTCCATCTTCAAGACGGAAAGAATGAAGGTTCTCAAGTCGACTGATAAAAGCACTGCCTTCGAGCGCGGATCGTTCTCAAGCATCACGTCGCACATGCTGTTGCCCACGTCGGAAGGCTTCACGATCACCGTCTGCCCCGGATCGAACGTGCGCGTCAGCAGCCGCATCCCCAGCCGGCTCCACGTCTGCCATTCTTCTTCCCAATCCTGTAGCGCCGGTGTCCCGCCGGCATCCTTCGGCGTGGTGGTAGCCACGGCACGGCTTTCGTGCCGTGGGCCTTTGTCTTGCCGGAAGAACCCACGGCACATAGATCGTGCCGTGGCTACCGCTGGCGACGTAAAGTCGCCGCTACAGCGTGCCCGCCCTGTGTCACCCCCGCGCAAGCGGGGGTCCACGTCGGAACAATGGATTCCCGCCTGCGCGGGAATGACGGGGACCGCAGGCCGGTACCGCAGCATCCCAAGCTGGCCCAGGATGCCCGGCTCCTTCAGCACCAGGCAGCCCGGCACGCGGTCGAGCAATCGCGCCAGAAGCGTGGAGCAGCAGAATGCGGTGATAAAAACGTAATGCGACGGTGCGCCGCCAATGGGAAGGCTGAGGTCATAGAGCAGCACGTCATCCAGATTGAACCCGTACCGCTCCTCGCTCATCTTCGCCTGCTTCGGAACCAGAAACCCTGCGCGCTGGTACATCTCCCGGTCAATCTCCGCGAACCAGATCAGGCGTCGGCACAAGTCAATCTTCACCGGATAGTAGCGGCATGATGCCAGCACAAAATCGAGATTGACGTTCGGGACTTTACTCAACGCAACATCCTCAACCGGCTTGCGAGCGCACCTCACCTGCAGTCCGTATAGTGTTCTCCGCACGTCCCGTACCCACACGTGTAGCAGCTCACGTATGTGCCAGCGAAATCCGAGCACTCAATCGTCCAACACTGCTCGGTACCGCAATTCGTAATACACGTCCCGCCGCCGCCTCCGCCACTGCTGCATTCCGGGGCCATTTCCGCTCCACTTGCAGCCGTCGCTATAGTCGCGTCAACAGCTCCTGCCATCGCAATGTATGCGCCTGCTGTGAGGGGCAGTGATGCGGGTGTGCGCGAGGCGCGGACCAGGCGCACATAGGGTTTGCGCCCCATCAACTCAACGCCCACCGCGGATCTACTGCCCACCACGGCTACCACCCGTGAAGATGACTGAGACTCGCTGCCGGCTGGGTCGCGCGGTCCAAGTCCCCACGCAGTTGTGACTGTAAAGAACAGCGCGGCGAAAGCGAAAACCAACTTATCCTGCCATTTCAGAATCCTGGCCACTTTTCACCTCCGTGACTGTTTTTCGAGGTAATTGAGTCTTCCTTGGAGCTTTGATTATGCTGGAGTCACAGAATCGCTCATTGCCTGACCGATGGCCCGCCAGCCGAAGTGAACGCAGCTTGCGCGTTCGACCAAAAGGCCCAATGGACCTCGGGCACATCGTCATCTTTCACCACCAGCCTTGGAGCCGAAAGCTTGTCGCCTTCAATCTGCGCCGAGAAAATCTCGTCGTTCACACGATACAAAACCAAGCCATCGCTGCGGACGTCCAGAATTTCGCTGTCTTCCTCATTCGTCTTGAGCGTGATCCGTCGGTCGTCCGCAAGATTATCTAAAATGAGCGTGCCGGGTATGAAGGCATCCCTTCCTCTCCCAAATGAATATCCCTCCCTAATGTTGGGTAGAAGGCCGGTACCCCAGGCCCTCTCGTTGTTACGACCAGGATTGTCTGCGTTTGCTGCATCCTGCTGGCGCCAGATTTCGACGATCGTGGCTAGCCACGGGCCAAATATCCTGCGAGCATATGTAACGGTGGCGGACGACTGGACTTCGCTCCACCTAGCTCGTTCCCGATCATACACGTAAAGATGTGAATGCCCCGGAGTTGAACCAATCACAAGGAAACGCCCGCTCGCGGCTACGACATAAAGTGGACCCGCCCGTTCGTCTGGCGGCATCGAGGGAGGGGACAGCCCAAGCGCAATCTGCTTTTGTGACGGGGCATTAGCAAAGGGCCTGCCCGGTGGCGATACCTGTAGATAGAGGTAGCCGTTTTTGATATACGCGAGTGGTACAGTGCCTGGGACTTCCGGGCCTCCCGTTGCGCCTCCATAGCGGAAGGATTTATATCTAAACCACTCATTAGCGGCCACACGGGGAGCATGGGATTTCGGTCTGCTTGCCACAGTGGCGAGGGAAATTGAAACTGAACCGCCGTACTGCGGCTTTCTTAGCAGCGGCAAGAGGGCATATGATTCGACCGCGTTGCCCGCTGCAACGCCCATCGCCGTCGTGTCGAGCGTGAGGCCCTTGGCGTTGAAAGTGATATCGTCAACTAATTCCGGGTGATCCTCATGGATAACGCTCACAGTGCTGGGAGTAATGTGCGGGTATAGGAGATAGATGTTGCCGTCAAGATCGCTCCGAACGGCGTAGAGGCCGGTCCGGGGTGGCGCGATGTGCCTTATGAGGGTCAGCTTATGGAACGAATTCGCGCTGTATAGATT
>JBOGJW010000224.1:0-3634 GCA_050745245.1 Terriglobia bacterium
CATGTCGCGTTGCGACACCCCGAAGGACGAAAATGGCCCCTCACCCGCCCTCGTCCCTCGGGCACCCTCTCCCCACGGGAGAGGGCTTTAGCTCCCTTGGGGACTCACGCCCTCTCCCGTGGCGAGGCTGGCGGTCCTGCTGAGCGGGCGAGCCGGGTGAGGGGCGCCTGACCGAACTTTTCGGAACAGACTCTACCGCCGCCGTCCCAATCCGCTGCCCTGAATCGCGGCGGGCCCTTGGATCGCCGCGGCCACCGGATCCACGACCACCTCGCCGTGGTATCGCAGGTCCATCGAGTCCACGCGGGGATAGCTTGCCAGCACCTGCGGCGCCAGCGTGACAAAATTCTTGAACCGCTCGGCGAAATCCTTGTCGCCAAAGTGGGCGAGAACGGTTTCGTTACCCTGAACCAGCAGCGCCTGAAGGTCGCCCGAGTCGCGCAGATTCACTTCCGAAATGATCCACCCGGAGCGCGCGGCCTCGTCCCGCGTGGTGTTGATAAAGTCCAGGTACAGCTCGATTTGCGCTTCGCGTTGCGACGGGCTTTCGGATTGATCCAATCCATCCACCACCGGGAAATCAAAGCTGATCCCGGCGGGAGGCTGCAGGAACACGCCGTCCCGGTCCACAAGCTCGAGATGACCATTCACCGTGGCGAAGGCGACGGCCGTTCTCTCCTTAATCCGGATCAGCAGCCGGTCGGGGAAAACGCGCGTAACCGCGGCAGACTCATCCCAGGGGATCTCTTCCAGACGCGTCCGCAGCGCCGGGAGATTCACGCCAAAGATGCTGACCGCTCGCCCCGCCCGAACCCCATCGAGGCGGAGAGCGCCGCTTACCTCTTCCCGGGTCACAAAGCGGTTGCCCTGGATCGCGATGTCGCCCGGAGCAATAAAAAATCGCCGCGATGAGGCGGCCTTTAAACCAGCGTGACACGCGATTCCTACGAGCGCCAGCAGCAACACGCCCCAGAGCGCCGCCTTCAGAAATCGCGGGGCGGCCCGGCGCCTGGCGCCCGCCGGTTTCTGCGCTTTCCCGAACGGGATCGGCCGCGCGGACATCAACTCATCGGGTAGCCGAAGCTGCTCGGGAACGCTCACTGCCTATCCGCCTAGTAGCGGCGGCTTTGTGCCGCCAGACCTGGTTAGAAACTGCCTATCCGCCTAGTAGCGGCGGCTTTATGCCGCCTGGCTGGTTTAGAAACCCACACTTTGGCGACGTAAAGTCGCCGCTACAGCTTTAACCCTTCACCTGGAGTCCGGCCTTCAGCGATTCGGCGAGCGTCTCGCCGATTTTCCAGACCGTGCCGGCTCCAATAGTCACAATCATCACTCCGGGCTCAGCGGCGGCGAGTATTTCTTCAACCCAATCCGTGCTGGCGGGAGCGTACCGCACGGACGCGCCTAATTGCCTGCTCATGCGCTCGACAAGACGGTCTGCGGTGGCGCCGGGAATCGGCTGCTCACCTGCCGGGTAGACGTCCAGGACGTAGACGCGCTCGCAGCCCTCGAAGGCCGGCCCAAACTCATCCATCAGGAATTTCGTCCGCGTGTAGCGGTGAGGCTGAAAGATGGCCCAGATACGGCGGGCGCCCCAGGCTCGCGCCGCGTCGAGCGTGGCGCGAATTTCGGCGGGGTGGTGCCCGTAGTCATCCACGATGGTGACTCCGTCCACCTCCGCCTTGATGTCGAAGCGCCTGTCGGCGCCGCGAAAGCGCTCCAAGCCGCTGCGGATTTGCTCAGCGGTCAAGCCAAGCTCGAGCCCAACGCATACCGCGGCCAGCGCGTTCTGCACGTTGTGCCGCCCCGGGACCGCGATCTCGACGGGAAACGGCGCCTTTCCCGATTGCTCAACGCGGAAGCGTGCGCCGCGCGCGTGCGCCTCCATGTCCACGGCGGTCACCGTTGCGCCGGGCTCCATTCCATACGTGGTCAGGCGGCGCCGCAAGCGCGGCCGGATCGATGCCAGCGCCTCGCGCCACGGCGCATCCGCGCAGGCGATGACCGCACCGTAAAACGGCACGCTGTTCATGAACGAGACGAAAGCCTGTTTGATCTCGTCCATATCGCGATAGCAATCGAGGTGCTCGCGATCGATATTGGTGACGACCGCGATTGAGGGCCGCAGCAGCAGAAAGGAGCGGTCGCTCTCGTCGGCCTCCGCAACCAGCAGCTCGCCTTTGCCGAGGCGCGCGCCCGATCCGAATGCGTCCAGGCGGCCTCCAATTACTGCGGTGGGGTCAAGGCCGGCTTCGGTGAGCATTACGGCGATCATGGAAGTGACCGTGGTCTTTCCGTGGGCGCCCGCAACGGCCACGCTGAACTTCAGCCGCATCAGCTCGGCCAGCATCTCCGCCCGCGGAATCACGGGAACGCCCAGGCGCTGCGCCTCCAGTACTTCTGGGTTGTCCGGCGGCACCGCTGAGGACGCCACCACAACCTCGGAGGAGCTGATATTCTCCGCGCGATGCCCCGAAAAGATCCTGGCGCCAAGCTTTGCCAGCCGCGAGGTGACGGGAGTCTCCTTCAAGTCGGATCCCGAGACGGTAAAGCCCAGGTTGAGGAGCAACTCGGCGATGCCGCTCATGCCGGCGCCGCCAATCCCGATAAAATGTATCCGGCGAATTTTACCTAACACTCAACGAGCCTCAGTCATCGAGTTCGCAGTAAGGCCTCAGTTTCGGCGCGTAGAGGCGGCTTTATGCCGCCAATTTGGTTTGGCGGGATAAACCCGCCGCTACAGGTCCGCCCGAAACTGAGGCCTTACAGTTTTCCCGGCCAGCTCTTCGATCAAGCACGCGATCTCCGCCGCAGCTTCAGGGCGAGCCATAGCGCGGGCGCAGCGATCCATCTCCGCGAGCGCCTCAGGACGGCTCAAGAGCGCGGCAATGTTCTCCAGAAGGCTTTTCCCGTCCAGGTCTTTCTGCACCAGCACACGCGCTGCGCCGCCACGCTCAAGCACCCGCGCGTTGGCGAGCTGGTGATCGTCGGTAGCCGCCGGAAACGGGATGAGCAGAGAAGCTTTGCCCGCCGCCATAAGCTCAGCAACCGTCGAGGCCCCCGACCGGCAGACCACCAGGTCAGCTTGCGCGAAAGCCCTTGGCACATCTTCGATGAACGGATGAACGCGCGCGGCGACACCCGCCTCGTGGCAGGCCTGCGACACTCGCGCGAAATCGCGCTCGCCCGTCTGGTGGACGATCCTGATGCGCCCCGCTTCGCGCCGGAAGCCGGGGAGCGCCCGGACTACCGCCTCATTGATCGCGCGCGAACCCTGGCTGCCGCCGAGGATCAGGACCGTGAAGGGCGCGGCGTGCCGTTTGGCGGCGACCTGGCTGAAGGCCCTCCGCACCGGGTGACCCGTGACCCGCGCCTTGCGCCCGTAAAACAGCGCCGCCTCGGCAAAGCCGAGCGCGGCAAGGCGGATGAACGGCGCAAGCGCCCGATTGGTGAACCCAGGCCGGACGTTCGGCTCGATCAGCAGCGTCGGAATTCCGGCGAGCGCCGCCTCCAGCATCACCGGCCCGGCCACGTAGCCGCCGACGCCAACCACTACCTGCGGCTTCAGTTTACTGAGCAGCTTCCCGGCCTCCCAAAAACTGCGCGGTAAAACAAGAAGGTTGCGGACCTGGCG
>JBOGJW010000225.1:0-3647 GCA_050745245.1 Terriglobia bacterium
CCCAAGCTGAGGAACCCTTCCAGCCGCTTGGAGCGTTCGGCTTCCAAAGTTGCGAGATCATCAGGCATAAGCGAAATTCTCCTCTCTGTACGTATATATACGCTCAGAGTAATGCCACAAAAAAAGAAAACTCGCCAGATGCCATTTCCAAGTTGCGCACCCCTTAATTAAACGCGAATTCGCGCTGCGACCGCGCTATAATAAATCGATAAAAAATTAAAACGACGAGCGATGAGCAGGGACTAAGCAGTGATCGCAACTGCAGACCGTTCGTCTCAACTGGGAAAGGAGAAAACGATGTCTACTGCAACAGGCGCCAAGGGAGCGCCATTTACTCTTCCTCCGCTGCCCTATGCGGCGAACGCGCTGGAACCCACGATTGATGAAAGGACCATGACCATCCACCACGACGGCCACCACGGCGCTTACGTCAGCAATCTGAACAAAGCGCTTGAATCCGCGCCGCAGCTCGCCGGTAAGACTCTCGAAGAACTGCTTGCCAACAACTGCTCCATCGTCCCGGAGAACATCAGGACGGCGGTCCGCAACAACGCCGGCGGGCACGCGAATCACTCCATGTTCTGGCTGATTATGGCGCCGAAGGCGGGCGGCCAGCCCGCTGGGAAGGTCGCGGAGGCGATCAAAAGCACGTTTGGCGCCTTCGAATCCTTCCAGGAAAAATTCAATGCCGCTGCCGCCGGGCGCTTCGGCTCCGGCTGGGCGTGGCTGGTGAAAGGCTCCTCCGGGAAACTCGAAATCATCTCCACGGCCAACCAGGACAACCCGATCATGGAAGGCAAATTCCCGGTGATGGGCCTCGACGTCTGGGAGCACGCGTACTACCTCAAGTATCAGAACAAACGCGGCGATTACATCAAGGCGTGGTGGAATGTTGTGAACTGGCCGGAAGTTGAGAAAAGGTTCACGGCAGGAAAGTAAAGTCGCAGCAAAGAGTAACGAGGAGTAGCGCAGCGCGGCAGAGCCGCAACCAAACGCCATTTACAGTCATTCCCGCGAAAGCTTGTCCTCCGCGCAGGCGGGGGAGCGGGAATCCATTTTATCAATGGACCCCCGCTTTCGCGGGGGTGACACGGTGGCGGTGGCCCGCGAGCATCCAAAAAGCTTGCTCAAAAAACAAGAAATTACGCCCTTGCAATGCCGTCGCTCATGTCGCTTGGCGACACCCCGAGGCATGAAAATTACGGCGCTAGTGAACCTTAGAACACCTATTGATAACGCAAGACTTAGCGCCTATTTTCGGAACAGAGTTTCGCATTCCTGAAACTCTGCGGCTTTTTCTTCCGGCAATGGCAAGCCGCGGAGTTAACCCACAACTCCGCGCTGCTTACCCCGTCCGTCCAGCAGACCGCACCAGTTACCAAAAACCCGGCGGCCAGCCGCCTGGAGCGCAGGAAGGTATTGTTCGCTCCGGCGGAGAATCTCACCCCCATCGATCCCTTCAGCGCTCAACTCGTCCGGAAAAGCGCCAACCATCCCAAGCAGAATTTCTTCGGTCATTTCCATGTGGAATAGAAAGCCGTAGGCGCTCGCGCCAAAACGGAACGCCTGGCACGGCGTAAGACGGGAGCTGGCAAGCGAAACCGCGCCGGATGGCAGGTCGAAAATATCCCCGTGCCAGTGGCACGCAACGAACGATGGACTGAGCGCCTTGCAGAGGTGATCCTGGGAAGCGTCCTCGGTGAGCGTTACCCCGTGCCAGCCGATCTCCTTTTGGCCGCCTGTGCGGACGGAAGCGCCCAATACCGCGGCGAGCAACTGGCTGCCCAGGCAGACGCCGAGCACCGGCTTGCCATCCGCCAGCGTGCGCTCGATCAGGCGCATTTCATCGCGGAGAAAGGGATATCGAACGTACTCATACACGCCCATGGGCCCGCCCATGATCACCAGCCCCGCCTCTGCGCCGATTTCCCGCGGCACGGCGCCGCCCGCGTAGGTCAGAATCCGGCGTGTCGAATAGCCGGCGGATTCGGCCATTTCACCTGCCAGGCCGGGCTTCTCCGCTTGTGCGTGCTGCAGAATGAGAACGGAATTCATCGGCGTTTATGTGGCGCCTCAGTTTCCGGCGCGCAGCAGCGGCTTTACGCCGCCATTTCTCGCATGGCGGGATAAGCCCGCCGCTACATTCTCGCCTGAACTGAGGCAGTTCATCGGCCTGTTTCAGACGCTGAGAGCGGGCTCTGCCACGCCGCTCTCCCGACAAAAAACGGGCCCATGGACTGAATAAAGCGAGCCGTCTGTTGTGTCTTGCGCATGGCCTCGACGCAGGCGGAAAGCGGATACAACTCGCGGCCAGTGAGTCCGATTACGAAGTCGTTGTCGTTCTTATCGAGCCCGAAGCAGGCCAGGCGGATGTCGTGCGCGTAATCGGCCTCCCCGAACGCATGGCCGATTTTGCCGTGCTCGCTGAGGACGGAAACTCTCTCTTCCGAAGCGAGCCCGGAGAACGCCCCGGCGCGGCGCAAGGGATACCACACGGCCCACGGCCAGTCAGGGTTAAGCGCCGTCTCGCGCGGCCGCTGAACGAGCCATGCTTCGAGGTCCGGCTCGTGGCCGAGAGCATAAGTGCGGCCCAGCATCGTGTACTCGGGCTTCGCATCGAAGTACGAAAAAGGCGGGCGCAGCACAAGCTCGCGAACACCGGTGACAAAGAACGCCGGGTCCTTGCTCCAGGTGAGCAGGCCGATGCCGCCCGGGTCGTTCACGTCTTCGTATAGCACGCTTTCGAAGGCGGCGGCGGCGAGCGCCTCTGCTGCGGAACCCGCGCCGGGGCAGTTTCCGAACGCAAGAAACTGCATGAAGAGGCGCTCTCCAGAGACGAGGCGCTCCCCGTTCCGCACGGCGCCTTTTTCCTGAAGGTCAAGCTTCGCTGGCATACTGGTTTTCCGAGCCGCTTTTGTAGCGGCGGTGTCCTCACCGCCGGCCTGTTTTCAATCTTTGCGGCGATAGGGACATCGCCGCTACAGCTACGGCGTGTCAACGGGAGCTCGGAGCGCCATCCGCTGCGTCTCATGATAGGTGTGAACGATCCGGTGAAAGACGGTCAGGTTCGAAAGGACGGCGATCACCCAAAGCACGGGCGCCATGCGCTCGGCAAGTGCGCCGATGATCAGCAGCACGATGCGCTCAGGCCGCTCCAGGAAGCCGACCTTGCAGGAGCGAATCACGTTCTCGGAGCGCGCGCGTGTGTAGCTCACCATGATGGCGCCGATCATGCAAACGCCCACCAACACCACGTACCAGAACCGGCCCGCGCGGGCGTAGAACACCAGAAGCCCAACCAGCAGCATCAGGTCCGAGTATCGGTCTAAGACCGAATCGAGAAACCCGCCAAACGGAGTCACGCGATGGCTCATCCGCGCCACGGGCCCGTCCGTAAGGTCGAAGATCGCGGCGATGATGATGGTGAGCCCCGCCCAGCGGAAATATCCCACGGCGAACAAGTACGCCGCCACAAGGTTGATGAGAAGACCGATCGAGGTCAGCACGTTCGGGTCGATCCGGTTCCGAACAAAACCGCCAATGATCCGGTCGACGACGAATTTCCAGCCTTTCCCAATCTGCGCCGTAATCATAGTCCCGCACCCGCGCGAGCGGCACGCCCGCAGCCGGGCCTCCTTGTTTCAATC
>JBOGJW010000226.1:0-5060 GCA_050745245.1 Terriglobia bacterium
GTACAAAAGCCGGTTGCGGCTGCACTGGAGGAACGCCTTTTCTTCCATTTCCTGCGGAAATGGCGCAAGGTTTTTCCGCTTACACCACCCCAGGTAAATCTGGTAATAGGTCCTGAATTCTTCGATCGTGGTGGCGCGGGAGACTTCCACTCCGTGCTTTGTGGCGTACCGGATGTTATTGCGGCGTTTCTTATCGAGCTCTTTGAAGAGCTGCTCGGTTCCTTTCGTCAGGTCCAGCACCACATCGCCGGTGAGAGCTCGCGGGCGGAAGCCGTATTTCTGGAGTGGCTTGAGCGGGAGCCACTCCCACGTGTAGACCGTTAACAGCGGGTCCGAACCCGCCTCGCTCAACATGCCGGCCGCGAGCGAGCGCAGCGCGGCAGCAGAGTTTTCTGGGTTGCCAATGAAGATCTGTGGCCGCACCCCAAGTCCTGAAAGCACCTGGTTTCCTTCGTGAATCCCCGTCAGCACTCCGGTAACCCGATCGCCCTCGAGCGCGAGCACGGCAAAGGGCCGCTTGCCCTCCCAGTAAGGCTCCAGGAAGAATTCCGGTGCATTGTACTGAGAGGGCGCCTCGGCGCCGACAAGAAATTCGCGCCACCTGGCTTCAAGCGTCGGCGGGGGAAAGCTGTGAATAACGCTGAAAGAAGGATCCATTTGGTTAGCTGTAACGGCGTCTGCGACCACCGGCCTTCATTTTTAACAGATTCGGCGCTGTCGCCGCGGCTACCAGGCGTCGAGCGCCGCAAATCGCCGGTGGGGACACCGGCGCTACAGCGGAGGTCTGCGTTAAACCCATGTTTCCTATTCCGCCTCCCTTACCAAGCCGTCCCGTCCAGCCGGGACCGAGTCTCCCTTTTTCAGGTGGTGGGATCAGCTCCCATAGGAAGGCGAAAGAATCGGCTTGCGCTGGAACATTGTGCGCTCCAGGTGCCAGCGGAAATCGGAGAGATCCGCGGGCGTGTACAAGCGAGGAAGGGCCTGGAAGTCTTCGCCCGGCCGCACCGGCCCGTTGAGCGTGACGACGGCGCTTTCGAACCCCGCCTGCCGGCATAATTGCTGCGTCGCTTCCGTCCAGTTCGGATTCAACACCGGGTGGGGATAGGAGAAGTGTTTGATCGCGGCGCCGAGATTCGCTTCGAGCGTCCGCTTGGATTCCTTGAGTTCCCAGCGCGCGTCCTGCTCGCCGATGTAAGCCAAATTGGGGTGTGTCATCGTGTGTGAGCCGACGGTGTGGCCTTTCTCGATCAATTTCCTCACCTGGCTCCAGGTCATCATCAGCCGGTCGCCGACGAGCGGCGCTTCGAGCTGCCGCTCCACTGAAGCCGTGAATTCTTCCCGAGCCGCCCCATCCAGCCGGGCGCATTGCACACACGACTCGAGGAAAGTGGTGCGGCGATTCTCGTCTTCCTCCAGAGAGTAGGTCCGCGCGCGCGGCTCGTCGCGCCATACTGGCTTTCGCGTCGTCGAGAAGGCGTAGCGCAACCGCACGAACCAGGGAGCGCGGCCGCTCGCAACGGCGCCCGCCAGCACGTAAAAGGTCGCCGGAATTCCAAAGCGCTCGAGCACCGGAAGCGCGATCTCGCAATTGTCCGCGTAGCCGTCATCGAACGTCACCACAACCGCCTTGCGCGGGAGGGGCTCGCCCCAGGCGAGGCGGCGCAGCAGATCATCAAGCGACAGGGGAGTGAACCGGCGGGCGACCACCTCCATCTGCTGGCTGAAGAGAGCGGTCGAGAGCGCGTTACGGCCGAGCGTGTGCGCCACCGCCCGAGGGTCATCCTCGACAGCGTGGTACATCAGAATGAGACCCGCGGAAGGCGTGAAGCGGCCTGCCAGCTCTACCCCGCCACTGGCCATCAGAAAACTCTTCACCCAGCGCTTGGACACGGTTGTCATGTGATTGAAAATCTCTTTTCTCCCGTTCATGCCTGGGCTCAACACTACGATGCCGGCTATCGCAGCGCGGTGACAAAAAATGGCGAATTGTGAATAGTAAACAGGGGTATTTACTTGACGCCACCGACCACAACCTGTAGTGCTCGAGGTTGCGTCGAAACGCTGGTCAAACCACAACATATTGGTCTTGGTGGCGTCAAGTGAATACCCCTAATAGTAAATGATGGTGCCAAAAGATAAGCTATAAGCAGAAGCCGGAGCCGCCGATTTTGAGTTGTGGTTTATTTGTAAGCTAAAGGCTCGCCCTTCTCAATTCACCATTCACCATTTACCATTCACAATTTACCATTCAGCATTCATCATTCAGAATTCCCCATTCGTTTAAGCCGATAATCCCGGTATTCGCCCGGATTTCCCTCCCGGCC
Organism: Terriglobia bacterium; assembly: GCA_050745245.1. Taxonomy (GTDB): domain Bacteria; phylum Acidobacteriota; class Terriglobia; order UBA7540; family UBA7540; genus RH2-MAG17b. The sequence goes on from JBOGJW010000226.1 coordinate 2,325, forward strand.
ATCGCACGCGGCCAGGATCATATTGACCATCTCCCGCGCGGTGACGAAGTGCGTGTGAAACGCCTTCCCACCCTCGGAGGCCGCCGAGAGGCGCTCCAGGAATCGCTGCATCGGAGGACCGAGCATCGCCTCCTCGTCGCACGGATCCATTCCGTGGCAGTGCAGCTTGATGAAGACCCAGGCGGGCCGTCCCTGAACCGCGATTGCAGTGCGCCGCCAGAGCCGCAGGCGTTCGAGCGAAGGAGGGTTCGGCCCCGTCAGCGCCGAGTTTTCGATGTACGGATGGAACCGGCGCCCGTTGCGGCTCGCAAGAGCAAGCGGACCTTGAATAATCAGCGGAAAGACCTGGGGAGCCGATCCCAGCGCAAGGTCGCGGCCGCGCCGATGCGGCGCCCGCCGGCTCAGCGGAAGCGCGCACTCATACAGCGCGTTGATTTTCCCCGTCTGCGAGAGATTCGGCGCCGAAGGCAGCGTGAAATCGGCGTAGCAACCGGTCTCTGCGAGGATTTGCATCTCGTCATCCACGCCGCAGTTCCCGGCGCCCGAATTCGCCAGGGCGAAGTTGCCGTGCACAAAAGCGTATCGCGGAGGGCCCGTGCCCTCCCACCGCGAGAGGCAGCCGTGCCCTGCCAGCTTGTCGCGGAAATCCGCGATCAACCGGTGCGTATTTTCTGCCGTATCGGGCGCTTTGCTGCCGTGATGCAGGTGGATTTCGGTCTCGCCCCAGCCGGCACGACAGTGTTCAGCAAGCCGGTCCAGCAGGCCGGCGTGGTATTGCTCGGCGGGGTAAAAATAGGTGTGAGGAAACGGCCGTCCGTCGCTGTCGCGCCAGCGGTCCACCACCATCGGATACTCGCGACACCAGCGCTCAAGTCGCTGTTCCTGCACGTCTTGCGGGGCATAGCCTTCCTCCGTGCCGGGAATGATTGCCGGCTCGAAGTGGTCCGCCAGCCCGATAATTAGATGAACATGGCCGCAAGGCGGGCGGCGCACGACCCGTTGCCACGAATAGGCGGGCAGCCAGCGCGCCGTGTTCCTGATTTTCCTCCAGCCTGAGGCGCTCATCTCAATGTCCTCGCCCGTTTGGGCGACCCGACTCGAGAACCCACCTGAACAGATTACCATAATGTTATCTGCCTTCCGGTCAAGCCGGCGTTGCGCGCATTGTAGCGGCGGTGTCCTCACCGCCGGCTTTCATTTGTTGGATCTCAGCGGCCACCGCCATCGGTGTCACCCCCGCGAAACTTGTCCTCCGCGCAGGCGGGGGAGCGGGGGTCCTTCGATTGAGTGGATTCCCGCCTTCGCGGGAATAACCCCGAACGGCGTTTGTGGCGGCTCCGCCTCGCGGCGCCACACTTGCGCCAGGGCTATAGTCTTCCGAGCCCCTTGGCCTCGTAATCTGCTACAATTGGGCATCGTCGTGACACTTGGATTGCAGCCATCGGGAGGACGTCATGCGAGTACACGTCAATCGCCGTGAGTTCATGCAGGGATTGGGTGCGGCGGCAGCCGCGGCATGGGTTGGCTTGCCAGAGGCGCTGCTAGCAAAAACGCCGCCGAGCGCGCCGGTTGCGGTTGCCCAATGCCCCGACTACGGCCCGCAGGTGCGCGCCACGCTAGCCACGCTGTTCGACCAGATTGGCGGCGTCGATCGGCTGGTGCGCGGCAAGTCGGTGGCGATCAAGCTCAACATGACGGGCCGGCCCACGGACCGGCTGCGCGGAATGCCGCTGGAAATGACGCACTGGGTCCATCCGGTAGTCATCGGCTCGACAATCAGCCTGCTGGGGCAAGCCGGAGCGCGCCGAATCCGGCTGGTGGAGAGCACGCTCAGCCCGGACAATTCGCTCCAGGACTTTATGCGGCAGGCCGGGTGGAATCCGGCTGATTTTTCGAGCGCGGCATCCGGCGTGGAATTTGCGGACACCAACTACGCCGGGCCGTCGGGAAAGTACACGCGGATGTGGGTCCCGGGCGGCGGCATGCTCTTCAAAGCTTACGACGTGAACAGCTCTTACACCGATTGCGACGTATACGTCTCGCTGGCCAAGCTGAAGGAGCACGCGACGGCAGGCGTGACCCTCTCCATGAAGAACTCATTCGGCGTTACTCCGTGCACCATCTATGGGGGCGGCGCGGGCATCGACGCGCCAGGCAAAGTAGTGAAGGGCTCGCGCTACTTCCTGCATGATGGCAGCCGGCAGCCCTCGAAGACATCGCTCGCGGAAAATAATCCCGCCTCGCCGCGCTCGCCGGGCTATCGCGTGCCGCGCGTCACGGCGGATATGGCGGCGGCGCGTCCTATTCACCTCGCCATCATCGATGGAATCTCGACCGTCGCAGGCGGAGAAGGACCGTGGATCAGGCGCTGCCGCCCGGTGCACGCCGGATTGCTGATCGCGGGTACCAACTGCGTGACGACAGATGCAGTGGCAGCCGCGCTGATGGGTTTCGACCCGATGGCCGGCCGCGGCACCGCTCCGTTTGAACAGTGCGATAGCACCTTGAAGCTCGCCGAAAGCCTCGGCATTGGCACGCGCGACCTGCGCCGGATCGAAGTGATCGGGACGCCAATCTCCAAAGCAAAGGTCAATTTCCGCGCCGCGTAGCGCCGGCGCCCCGCCGGCCATTTTCCTGAATCGCGCACCCCTGCGCTAGCCCAACTTCCGCGGTCCGAAGCGATTCTTTAGCGGTTTCGGAAAGCAAGCCTCTCGTTTTCAACAACGGGCTCTGGCA
>JBOGJW010000227.1:0-5322 GCA_050745245.1 Terriglobia bacterium
GGTGAAATAGCGTATGAACGCTCTCCGGCCCGTCGCGGTGATCGATTTCGGCTCGCAGTATACCCAGCTCATCGCGCGCCGCGTTCGGGAGATGCGCGTCGCGGCGTTCATTATTCCTTGCCATACGCCGTTCGAGGACGTCGAGCGAATGAAGCCTCCCGCGCTGATCCTTTCCGGAGGACCGGCATCGGTTTACGATCCCGTGTCGCCGCGCTGCGACGAGCGCCTGTTCAAGCTTGGAGTCCCGGTGCTCGGCATCTGCTACGGATTTCAGTGTATGGCCGCCGCGCTGGGGGGAAAGGTAGAGCCCGCCCCGCGGCGGGAGTACGGCCTCGCGCAGCTCACCATCGACCCCTCCAGCGAGCTGCTGCGAGGGCTGCCCTCTCCGCTGCGCGTCTGGAATAGCCATGGCGACCACGTCACGGCGGCGCCGCCGGGGTTTCGCGTGACCGGCTGGACAGACAATGCGATTTCGGTGATGGAAAACCCCGCGGAACTGATGTATGCCGTGGAGTTCCACCCCGAAGTGCGGCACACCGAGCGCGGCGAGGAGATCCTACGCCGTTTTGTGCTGGACCTCTGCCAGGTTGAGCAGAACTGGTTCCCATCGTCCTTCGTTGAGACCACGGTGCGGAAGATTCGCGAGCAGGTGAACGGCGGGCGGGCGATCTGCGCGCTCTCCGGGGGAGTGGATTCGCTCGTGGCGGCTACGCTTACGGGCCGCGCCATCGGCGACCAGTTGACCTGCATCTTCGTCAACAACGGGCTGCTGCGGAAGGACGAATTCGAGAAGGTCATGGCGAGCATGCGCGCTCAGTCTCACCTGCGCGTTCAGGCGGCGGACTATTCCGCTCGGTTCATCAGCCGCCTGAAGGGGGTCACGGACCCGGAAAAGAAGCGGAAGATCATCGGCGAAGAGTTCATCCGGGCGTTCGAAGAAGAGGCTCGGAAGCTGGGCGACGTCCGATACCTCGTCCAGGGCACGCTGTACCCGGACGTTATCGAGTCGGTGTCGGTTCAGGGCCCCGCAGCCGTCATCAAAAGCCATCACAACGTGGGCGGGCTTCCTTCGGACCTGAAGTTCGAGCTGATCGAGCCGCTGCGCGAGCTTTTCAAGGATGAAGTCCGGAGGGTCGGTGCGGAGCTTGGCCTGGGTGAAGACCTGGTCGGCCGCCAGCCCTTTCCCGGGCCCGGACTGGCTGTGCGCATCCTCGGCGAGATCACCGAGGACCGGCTGCGGATGGTTCGCGAAGGCGACGCCGTCCTGCAGGAAGAGATTCGGAAAGAAGGGCTGTACTACAAGCTGTGGCAGTCATTTGTGGTGCTGCTGCCGGTCTCGAGCGTGGGCGTGATGGGGGACGCGAGGAGCTACGGATCGGTAATGGCCATCCGCGCCGTCGAATCGGAAGACGGCATGACGGCGGATTGGGCAAGGCTTCCCGCAGATCTGCTTTCACGGGTCTCGACCAGGATTGTAAACGAGATTCAAGGAGTGAACAGGGTGGTGTTTGATATCACCTCAAAGCCACCCGGCACGATCGAATGGGAGTAGATACACTTCACGCGGAGAGAGGCGACCCAGCCCTGCAATTGCCCTGCCTCAGCGGCTCGCCAGCTTCTGGGCCATGTACAACAGGAGTTGGCGGTCCTTTTCCTCGATCCGTTCGAGGGTGCGGCGCACTTTCTCGAAGAACCGGACTTGCTTTTCCGCTTCTTCGTCGAGCACCATCTCGTCCGAAGGCTGCCTGCTACTCAGGTTCGGAAGAGGCGGTGGATCGTCCCCTTCGTAGAAGAGCTGGTAGAGGGGAACCTCCAGCGCTGATGCGAGGCGTTCCAGGGTTTCGAGCGACGGGACGGTATGCCCGTTTTCGACCCGGGAAATGTAGCATCGCAGCAGGCCGGTGCGCTTTTCGATATCGCCTTGCGAGAGACTCTTCTCTTCTCTAAGTTTTCGAAGTCTGCGTCCTATAATCATAGTGGCTCCCACTATGTCACAGTGTATTTAATTAGTCAACTCGAAATATCGTATTGCTTCCTCCACCATACGTCCCCTCTTGTAAAAGGGGTGTAACCGCGCAGCGGCGTCATACGTATGAGCAGGTAGGGATCGAGGCTGATGGGTTCCGGATGCAGAGCGACCCCCAGGATGCGCAGGAAGTCGATTGGGTCCGGCGCGCGCAGAACGGAGACCACGAAGCCTTCGGCCTCCTGGTGGAACGGTACCAGCGGCGCGTCTTTTCAATCGCGTTCCACATTGTACGACAGAGGGACGAGACCGAAGACCTCGCCCAGGAGATCTTCCTAAAGGTCTTCCGGGCGATTCGGAGCTACAACTGGCGGGCATCGTTTGGGACGTGGGTCGCGCGGATCGCGGTGAATCATTGTTACGATTACCTGCGGCGGCAGCGGAGCTCGCGCCTAAGCTACCAGTGGCAGCTCTCGGAGGAGGCGCTTCGGGCCCTGGAATCGGCTGCGTCGCAGCCCCACGAGGGCGCGCCAAATCTGGACGAGCAGATCGCCTGGAAGGATCTGGCGCAGAAACTGCTGGACCGCGCGCCGCCGGAGGATCGGATCGTTCTGACGCTGAAGGAAATTGAGGATTTGTCCGTGGAAGAGATTGCGGAGACCCTGGACTGGACCGCAAGCAAGGTAAAGGTGCGGCTCCATCGTGCTCGCAAGAGGATGCTGGCTGATTTGAAGCGGTGGCGCAAAGGAGGACGTAGCGATGCGTTGTGAAACAGTACGGCGGATGCTTGACGATTGCGAAAGTGTTCCGTCCCTGGCGCGCGAGCACCTTGAGCGCTGCGCCGATTGCGCGGCATACGCCAGGGAATGGGGGACACTCAGCGCGGGCTTTCATCTGCTTGCGCAGGATTCTCTCCCGGAGCCTTCCTGGCGTTTCAGCGAGCGCGTGCTGCGCCGCCTGAATGAGCAGCGCGCCCGCGAGTCGTCCCCGGAGTTCGTCGAGAGCGCCGGACGGCGCGTGGTGTTGGCGACGCTGGCGCTGTTCTTCGCTCTCATTCTGGCCATGCTTCTGCCCGCTTCCGGCCCGGTCCGCCATCATCGGGCGAACAATGGCACTTATTGGTCGCAGCCCGAAACCGTGGCCTCGGATACTTATCCCGCTTACCTCGGAAGCGCTCCTCCGGTCCCGGTGATCGTGGAAATGCAGCCGGCGGACTATCGCGAGAACCGCTAAACCGAAATGACTCGTCGCGCTTACGTTTATTTTGTAATTACCTTCATCATCGGTCTTGTCCTGGGCGGGGCGGCGATGTATTACTACGCCTGGGGCACAGGGCATTGGCGCAGGAAATGGAGCGAGCAGAGAGCCGTCGACCGGCTGAAGAATGACCTGGCCCTCACGCCGCCGCAAGTGCGCGAGTTGCGGCCCATTCTCGACGAGAACGTCAGGAATTGGAATCATCTTCAGCAGCAGGTGAGGCCGCAATTCGACGCGCTGCGCGACCAGACGGACAATGAGATCCGTCATATCCTTAACCCCGGCCAATTGAGCAAATTTAATGCACTGATTCAGCAGCACCGAAGACCCGCAAAGAAACATTGACGTAACTTTGCGGCTGCGTCTCGCGTCTTAGCTACTGGGACCGGGCAGCGAGGGCCCGAGATTAGTAGGTTGGTGAAAACCCAGTTCAAGCGGCGTAGCGGCGATTTTATATCGCCATTGATCCAGTACTATCAATCGCCGCGTGGCGGCATAAAGCCGCCGCTGCGCGTTTTTCAGCAACCTGCCGCGCCCTGATACACGGCTCGCAGGTACCGAAGCCGGCCCGAGTAAACCCGCCGTTCCCCGGCCACTCTCCGAACAGACAACTGGAACGAGCCGCCACGCCCCAGGGTGCGCGAGTGCGACCGCCGGGGCCAGCTCCGTTCCGCGCGAAAGGCAGGTTATGTCCGGAAACCAGTTCATTGGAAAACATAAAAAGCTCGCGGGCGCGCTGGCGGTCCTGATCGTGGCGGTATTCGCGGCAGGGATGGTGGTACGCTCGCGCTCCGGCGACGTGCAGTACTTCACCGCGCCGGTCACGCGCGGCAACATAACCGCCGTGGTGCAGGCGACAGGCACGATTAACGCGCTGACGACGATTCCTGTGGGCTCGGCCGTCTCCGGAATCGTGCAGTACATCTTCGCCGACTACAATACCCACGTCCAGGCAGGCCAGGTGCTCGCACAGCTCGATCCGACAACGTCCCAGGCGGCGGTAATCCAGGCAAAGGGAAACCTCGAAAACGCCGAGGCCAACGTCAAGAACCTCCAGGCGAGCGTTGTGGCCCAGCAGGCCGCCATTCAGACCAACAAAGCGAACCTGGAGCGCCTTCAGGCCGCCCTCGAGTACTCCCGCGTGAACACGCAGCGGATGCTCGACCTTGCCAACCAGCAGATCATTTCGCGCGACCAGGAGGACCTGGCGCAGTCGAGCCTGCAGCAGGCGCAAACGCAGGTGCAGGCGCAGCGCGCGCAACTGAATCAGTCGATCGCGCAGCTTAACGAGGCCAAGGCCCAGGTACAGCAGGCTGATGCGCAGGTGGTCGAGATGCGCGGAGCGCTGTTGCTGGCGGAGAAGAACCTTCACGATACCACCATCGTTTCGCCAATCAACGGCGTGATTGTGGCCCGCAACATCGACGTGGGCCAGGCGGTGGCCGCGGCGTTTCAGGCGCCCAACCTCTTCACCATCGCCCAGGACCTGACGCAGATGCAGGTGGACACCTCGACCGACGAGTCGGACACCGGAAACATCAGGATTGGCGGCGAAGCGACGTTCCAGGTGGACGCATTCCCGACAAAAACATTCCAGGGCCACGTGAGCGCGATCCGGCTGAATGCCACCTCGGTGCAGAACGTGGTGACGTACGACACGGTGGTTAATTTCGCCAACCCCGGCGAAGAGCTGCTGCCGGGCGAGACAGCCTATGTGACTATCCCGACGGGCTCGGCGCGCAAGGCGCTGCGCATTCCGAACGCGGCCCTGCGCTTCAAGCCGCAGCAGCTTTCCACGAAGGACCTGCAGCGGGTGTACTCGGAATATCACATCCCCGCTTCCGCCACCAAGCCGCACCTGGGCGGAACGCAGGTTGTCTGGAAGCTGGGAGAAAAGAACCAGCTCATCCCAGTGGCCGTGGAGGTTGGCATTACCGATTATTCGAATACCGAGCTGCTGGCCGGAGACCTGAAGCTGGGCGAGAAACTCGTCACCGGGGAGATTCTCCCGCAGGGGACGAACTTCACCCAGGGCGGGCCGCGCTTCGGCGGACGGCGATAGGAGTAGCGCAGCGCGGCCTTGCGGCCGCAACCAAACG
>JBOGJW010000228.1:0-2473 GCA_050745245.1 Terriglobia bacterium
AGCACCCAAAATGTTTGCTAAAAAAACAAGAATTTACGGTATTGCACTGCAGACTTGCGAGATGTTCGAAGTTTGCGGTTTGTCTTTAGAGATTCACGGGCGACCCGCAGAGTTTCCAAAGGCAGGAAACCCTGCCCCCTCCCTTTGCTTGCCGCTTGCCACTGATTGTGGAATATGAGATGAAATGCGTGGGGGAAAGATGCGGGATGGGTTTTGGCGTACTTGCCGCTTTAGTAATCGGCGCGGCGTTCTACATGACCGATCCGTATGGGAATCCGCCCTTTCGCGGCCCGGTGTCGGACCACTTCGACGGAGAACGGTTCACGAATCCCGGCGGCCGGCGGGAGCGCGGCTTCAGGGATTTTCTGCGCTGGCGGATGGAATCGGAGCGCGGGGTTTGGCCTGAGTTCCAGGAGACGCCTCCCGCGCCCGCACCGCCTCGCGCGGTCCAAGGTGGAAACCTTCGGGTTACTTTCATCAACCACTCGACCGTGCTCATCCAGGCGGCGGGCTTCAACATTCTTACCGATCCGGTTTGGTCCAAGCGTGTAGGGCCGGTTTTTTGGCTTGGGCCGCGCCGCCACCACTCGCCCGGTATTCGTATCGAAGACCTGCCGAGAATTCACGTGGTGATGCTGAGCCATAACCACTACGACCACCTGGATGTTCCCACGCTGAGAACTCTATCGAGGGCTCATGCTCCGGTCTTCGTCGCGCCGCTCGGCGTAGGCGCTCTGCTGGCCGCGTGCGGGCTTGGCCCCTCAGTCGAGCTTGACTGGTGGGGTAAGGCCAGCCTGCCCTCCGGATTGAATGTGACGTGCGTGCCGGCCCGGCATTTTTCCGTGCGCGGGTTTCGAGATCGCAACCGGGCGCTGTGGTGCGGGTACGTTCTCGAGTGCGAGGCGGGCAACATCTATTTCGCCGGGGATACGGGATACGGGCCCCATTTCGAACAAATCGGGAAGCAGTTTGGTCCGCTGCGCCTCGCTCTGCTTCCCATTGGCGCATACCAGCCGGAGTGGTTTATGTTGCCAGTCCACATTTCGCCGCGTGAGGCCCTGTGCGCGCACAGGGAAGTCCGCGCGCAGACGAGCGTCGCGATTCATCATAGCACCTTCGCGCTGGCCGATGAGGGCCAGAAGCAGCCGCAGCTCGATCTGCTCCGGGCGCTAGAGGAGGGCGGCGAGCCCCGGGAACGGTTTTGGGTGCTGGGATTCGGCGAGGGGCGCGATGTGCCCGCGATTTCCGCGGCTGAGACGGCCGGTGGCGCGGTCACGCATGCTTCTTTATCTGATTTGAGATCTGAGATTTGAGGATTTCATTCCCGGCTCGGATCTGCCGGCAAACAGAGATTTTCTGAGTTCTGAGTTCCAGTTTCTGACTTATTTGCTCGCCTCCCAATTCGCCATTCAGAATTCAGCATTCATCATTTATAATTCGCCTGCTACTTGTCACACGTCACTTTATCCTGGAGGGAAGTCGTGAAGAAAACGCCGCTCCTGTTTCCCCTTCTGGCCGCGCTCGTGATCACCGCATGCAGCAGTCACCCCTCTCAGCCAACCGGAATCACGGTTGAACGGAACGTGCCGGTAAAGATGCGCGACGGCACGATTCTTTACGCGGACGTTTACCGCCCGCGCGCGCAGGGAAAATATCCGGTGCTGCTTCAGCGCACGCCGTACAACAAGGACGGCGGGGCGAGCCTCGGCCGCCGGGTGGCGGCGCGCGGCTACGTGGCAGTCATTCAGGACTGCCGCGGCCGGTATCGCTCGCAGGGCGAATGGTATCCCTTCAAGCATGAGTCCGACGACGGCTACGATACGATCGAGTGGGCCGCCGGGCTGCCTTACTCCGACGGAAAAGTCGGCATGTTTGGCGGCTCATACGTGGGCGCGACACAGATGCTCGCCGCCATCGCGGCTCCTCCCCACCTCGCGGGCATTTTCCCCGTTGTCACGGCCTCGAACTACCATGATAACTGGACATACCAGGGTGGCGCGCTGACCCAATGGTTTGACGAGTCGTGGACCTCCGGCCTCGCTCAGAACACGCTCGACCGCGAAGTCGCCGCGGGCACCGACGCGATGAACGGCGTCAAAACTTTGCCGCTCGGCAACTACACGCTCTTTCAAGCGCCCGCTACGGGAGGCTCTGCCGGGCTACAGGCGCTGGCGCCCTACTTTATCGACTGGATTCACCACCCCTCTTACGACGATTACTGGAAGCAATGGTCCATCGAAGCGGATTATTCCCGGATCAAGGTTCCGGCGTTCAGCGTCGGCGGCTGGTATGACCTCTTTGAGGGCGGGACGATCAGAAATTATCTCGGCATTAAGGCGCACGGCGGAACAGATGCAGCTCGGAGCGGCGAGAGGCTGCTGATTATCGTGGGCGGCCATGCCGGAATGGGGCGGAAAGTGGGCGACGTCGATTTTGGCGCGCAATCCGTCCAGGATATTGACGGAATGATGCT
>JBOGJW010000229.1:0-5431 GCA_050745245.1 Terriglobia bacterium
TCCACTCGCTGGAACCGGTTGTTGAAAACAAGAGGCTTGCTTCCCGAAACCGGCGAAAACCCGCCGGCGACCGTGGAAGTTGGGTTAATTCCAACTTCTATGTCGCGCACCCCCGGAATTATTGGTAATGCCTCAGTTTCGGGCGCAGATGTAGCGGCGGGTTTATCCCGCCAGCCAAAAATGGCGGCGTAAAGCCGCCTCTACGCGCCTGAAACTGAGGCATTACAATTATTGATTCATTGAAACATCGCATCATTGACTCCTCATTGACTCAATGACGCATGGACTCAATGAGCCAATGGTCCAATGGCCCCCGTTCCTGGCGCCGGTGTGAAGATCACGGCCAGGCCGCCACCCGGGGCGAGGTGAGCGGAGAGGTGGTCGCCGGCCTTCACCCATTTTTTCGTAACACGCAGGCTCTTCGCATTCACGGCGGCGCCGGCGCCGTCCGCAAAAATCTCCGCTTCGTAGGTTCCCGGGCCAAGGAAGGCTAGCGGAATTTGCAAGTCGCGCGTGGTCCAATTGGTCATGCTGCCGAGATACCATTTGTTACCGCGCCGGCGGGCCACGGTGACATACTCGCCCGGATCGCCGTCGATGGCGCGCGTCTCGTCCCACACGGTGGGTACCTGGTCAAGGAACTCCATGCCTGGGCTCGAATCATAAATTTCGGGATAATCGGAGAGCATCTGAAGCGGGCTGAAGAAGACCGCGTACATCGCAAGCTGGTGCGCGCGCGTGCCCTGGCACATGGGGTTTACATTGCGCGGCCTGAATTGGGCCTTGGTCGCGTTGTTGAAACACCCTGGGGTGTAATCCATCGGGCCGGCGAGCATTCGCGTGAAAGGGAGAACCACGTCGTGGTAGGGCGTGCAGCGGTAACTGCCTTTGCTATACTCCATGCCCATCACGCCTTCGCGCGTGAGCTGGTTGGGGTAGGTGCGGCGCATTCCGGTGGGCTTGAACGCGCCGTGGAAATCCACCACCAGGTGATAACGGGCGGCGGCGCGGGCGACGTTGTAGTAGAAGTTCACCATCGGCTGCGCATCGCTGTTCATGAAGTCCACCTTAATGCCCGCGACGCCCCACTTCTGAAACAGCGGGAATGCCTCGCGCATCTGCCGCCGGACCGATTTCCAGTGCATCCACAGCAACACCTTCACGTGCCGCTGCCGGGCAAAGGCGAGGATCGCCGGCAGGTCCACGCGCGCGTTCCAGTGCGTGATGTCGGCATTTTCCCATCCGCGATTCTGAGTGGAGCGGCTGGCCCAGCCGGCGTCGATCAGCATGTAGGGCAGGTGGTGGTCCGCGGCAAACTGAATGTAGTGCTCGAGCGTGGGCGTATTCATTCCGGGCTTGAAATTGACGTCCGTGTCGTAGTCGCCGGACCACCAGTCCCACGCCGTCTTGCCCGGTTCGATCCAGGAGGTATCCTTGAGCGCGCAAGTCGGGTTGAGGTTGAGCACCAGGTCTTCTGTGGTGTCAATCAGCCCGTCGGCTTGCGAGTTCACCATAATCACGCGCCAAGGCGTGGATTTGGGCGTGGAAGCGATTACCGCCTCCCCTGGATGATCAGGCAGTGGGGTAAGTTTACTGGCTAGTCCGTTTTCGACGCCCGCCGCGCCGCCCACGTACAGGCCGGCGTAGTCTTCGAGATCGGCCTCGGTGAGCGCCATCCACGGTCCGCCGGGAACATCGATCAGCAGCGGCAGTCCGATGACCGATGACGGGCTGATCTGATCGACCCGTGTCCGGTCGAATTCCGCTTCGTACGCTGTGTTGAATTTTCCCAAATTCAGGGCGAACGTCGAGACCTTCTGCGCGAAATAGAACCCGGTTTCTTCCTCGCTCAGCGTGAATTTCCCCAATGCAGGCTGCTTCGGCAAAAAATAGCGAAATGCCACGCCCGCGTCATACGCTCGAAAGATCAGGTCCATTCGCCGGTGCGGAGCGCCGCGCTCCCGCAGATGAACCGTGAGCTGATTGTAATGATCGCGGACGACGAGACGGTCATTGAGGCGGTCGCGCCACGATGAGTCATACGAGACCATTACCGGCGCGCTCGCCACAAAACCGTGATCGAGCGCGGGCGCGCCGGCGAACTTGAGCCCCAAGGGGGAATCGGTGAGCAAACGCCGGCCCTCGTAGGCGACAGTGTAATAGGCGCGCTGGCCCGGCGCGTAAGGCGCGGAGAGGCTCTTCAGCTCGAGGCTCACCGAGAGCTTGTGATTCGGAGAGGTGACGGTAAGCGTCGCCTGCGGGAAAGCGGCGGAGGCCGCGCAGAGACAGGCGAACACGATTAGTGTAGATTGTGCAGCGTTGCGCATGGGGTCCCCTCGTATTGCCGCCGCCATGGCGGCATGCTGTGGTAGCCACTCCAAGCCTTTTTCTCGCCCTCGGCTTTCTCAGCCTGGGTTAGAAGCCCATGGTCACCCGAGAAACGAGTTTGACCGTGGCTACCGGTCCCTGCCCGAATTGGACAGGACGCCGTTACGCGCCCAGGTATTTCAGCGTCTCCTCAATCAGCATCTTGGTTCCGGCGTAAGGGTCTCCGAAATCGGTATCGTACTCCATGGAAAAATAGCCGCCATAATGCGATGCCTTGGCGATGTGGAAAATCTGCGGGAGGTCCACCTTGCAAGTGTGACCCTGGCGGTCCTTCACCTCGCCTTTCACGTGGCACATGTTGTAGGCGTGGCGGAACATCGTGCGCAACGCGCGGGCATTGAACGCCGCGCCCTTCACGGCGTCGTTGCCGAAATCCGGCAGGCTGCAAAGGTAGGGGTTGTCCACTTTCTCGATCACCTTGGCGATAAAGAAAGGGTCCTGCGTCACCGGGTCGTCATTCTCCATATTGACGACGACGTTCTTCCGCGCGCCGTACGCCGCCAGCGTGCCAAAACTGTGCGCGCAGCGGTCCACGTCGGGTGTAAGACTGTGGGACTCGCTGATCTGCGGCCGGACGCTGGGCGAGCCGACAATCACCGCAATATCGATCCAGCGCTTTGCGTCGGCCACCGCAGCTTCGCGCGTGCTGCTGTTTGGGTCGTAAAACGGACCTCCGGCGAGCCCCAAGCCCACGATATGCGACCCCGCCTGCTCGAGCGCTTTCCTGAAGCCCTCAAGGTAAGCGGGCGAGCTGGATTTGAAGTGCCAGCTCAGCGGGTTAATGTTATGAATGTTGAACCGCTGCGCCACCATCGCGGCGAAGTCCTTCAGGTCCATGCCGGGCAGCTTCGGGTCGCGATAGCGGTTGGTGAGGCTTTCAATGTAATTGCGGAACGGCCAGGACGTAACCGAAATCCGGTCTCTTCTCGCTTTGGGGAATGCGATGCCGGGCTCGCTCGCCGGCGCAGACGCGGGGAGCGTCAGCGCGGCCGCCCCGGCTCCCCAGGCCGCAGATGTCTTCAAAAAGTCCCTGCGCGATAACGCCATGTGTTTTACTCCCATTGCGCTCCCCATCTGCCCGACTTCAGCAGTTTCTGGGCCCGCGTGTAGCCTGAAAATTTCTTTTCCGCCGCCCGGAACTCCGGCGGGTGCACGAGGCGGCGATGATGACTACGCTTTACCGGGTGGCGCACGTGCAGCATCTCGTGATACACGATGAACTCTACCAGCAACGCCGATACGGCGGGCCGGTCGAGCGCCCGGCTGATGACGATGCTCTCGTGCGCAGGATCGTGCCGGCCCAGCACCGTCCGCGCGGGATTGATGGTCCAGCCAATGTGCCTGATCCGCAGCGTGCCTTGGAAGTATTGCTGGTTGAGCTTATCGAAGATCGCCTGCAAGTCGAAGCAGCCGCCCTTCGCCGGGCGCATGAACTTGTAGCCGCGCTCCCGGCGCGCCTGGTTGGCGCGCGCGACGACAGCCGGGGACATGATGCCGGCCAGATAACAGGCGCGCGCTTCGCGCGAGGGCTTCATCCGCAGCGCGCCGCAGATCAGAATCTCGGCCAGCGCTTCGAGGGCTGCCGGCGGCGCGTCGCGAATCACGTCGGAGATCCTGACGCTAAAGCCCCACGGATGCCCCTGAATGCTGCTGCGCACCTGAGCCCACTCGCAGTACTCCACCCGAAATTGCGGAATGGGCGAGCGCGGGCGCAGCAGGCGATGGATGCGCGCGAATACCTCCTCCGGGGCGCGCCGCTCGAATTCGAACGAGAGCTGCGGATTTTCGCCGATCCGCGCGAGCGATTGCATTGCCATGACTTCCTGCCAAGACGGGCAGCCCAAAATACTACCATACCGCGAAGGCGCGCCTGACAGGTTGCTGAAGAGCCCCTGTCATTCTGAGTCCCCATATGGGCCTTCGGCCCACCCATAGCGATGAAAATAGGGATCGTGGGGCGTGATTTTCGAGGAAGCGCAGCCAAGAAGCTCTCCCGGTTATGGCAGGATATGAATATGGCGTTCGCAAGAAGTAACCCGCAGCGAGTGATGATCCTCTGTACGACGACAGGATATCAGACGCGGGCCTTCGTATCGGCTGCGCTCGAGCTGGGCCTCGAGGTGTCGATTGGCAGCGATCGGTGCCACACGCTGAAGGACCCGTGGCGCGACGGCGCGCTAGCCTTGCGCTTCGAGGACCCCGAATCTTCGGCGCGGCAGATCGCGGCGCGTGCGCGTGAGGTCCCAGTCGACGGGATCGTCGCGCTAGGTGATCGCCCGGTCTCGACACTGGCGCGGGCCTGCGAATTGCTGGGCCTGCCCGGACATCCGCCGCTCGCGGCTGACGCCTGCCACGACAAATTCATCAGCCATCTTCGCCTTCGGCACGCGGGCGTGCCAGCGCCGCCATTCGCGCGGTTTTCCGGCGAATCTCGCGAGATGCTCGATGCCGCCCAAGCGCGGATTGGCTTTCCATGCGTGCTGAAGCCTCTGGGCCTCTCCGCGAGCCAGGGTGTGATGCGCGCCAACAGCGCCGCCGAATTTCTGCAGCGGCTTGAGCGGCTTTGCGCGATTCTGCGTGCGCCGGGCGTTCAGGTGATGCGCGAGGAGTCCAGCCGCTATGTTCAGGTAGAGAGATACATCGAGGGTAAGGAGATTGCGGTGGAGGGCCTGGTCGACCGCGGCTCGGTGCATGTGCTGGCGGTCTTCGATAAGTCTGATCCGCTCGAAGGTCCCTATTTCGAGGAGACCATCTACGTCACGCCCTCCCGGCTGGAGGGCGCCGCCTTGGGAAAAGCGATCCGGGTGGTGAGAAAAGCGGTTCGGGCCCTGGGGCTGTTCCATGGGCCGTTCCATGCCGAGCTGCGCGTGAACCCACACGGAATTTATATGATCGATCTGGCGGCGCGCTCAATCGGCGGGCTGTGCTCAAAGGCGCTCCGCTTTTCGTCGCAGCCGCTCGGCGGAGACATCTCCCTGGAAAAACTGCTCACCGCGCTTGCGCTGGGACGGAACATTCATCCGGTGCGGCGGGAGCTATCCGC
>JBOGJW010000230.1:0-8223 GCA_050745245.1 Terriglobia bacterium
CTCCACCACGCGCCGCCCGGAGACAAGCTGGACGTTGTAGGCGTCATCAACCGCGCCTGCCTCATGGCCGACGCGCTCGGCTTCGAGGCTGTCCGGTCGCAGGCGCCGCTGAGCTTTGACGAGGTCGTTCAATCCCTCCCCGAAACTGACCGGCGCCGTTTTCGCCACACCGCCGAAACCCTCGGCATCGTGCTTCGCGCCAGGATTCAGTCCCTCGAGTAAAGTACGAGGCCGTAACCCCGCACCGACTTCGGTGAACCTGCGCCACCTTGGGCGACACTAAATGCCG
The DNA here is from genome assembly GCA_050745245.1 of Terriglobia bacterium. Lineage (GTDB taxonomy): Bacteria > Acidobacteriota > Terriglobia > UBA7540 > UBA7540 > RH2-MAG17b. Next base: position 290 of record JBOGJW010000230.1, read on the forward strand.
GGCGCTTCCTGGTATTCGCCGAACACCCGCCGCAGCACATCGGAAATTTCACCCACCGTGGCATAGGCTTTCACAGCTTCGATAATCGGGGGCATCAGATTACTGTCCTGGCGGGCGGCGGATTCGACCTCCGCGAGCACGGCGCCCGCGCGTGAGGCGTCACGGCGCGCGCGGAGTTGGCGTACCCGCTCGATTTGCGCCGCTTCGATGGCAGGATCAATTCGTAAAGTGGGAGGCAGGGGCGCAGGCGGCGCCGCATGCCGATTTACGCCGATAATGGCGCGCTCGCCCTTCTCAATGGCCACCTGATACTCGTAAGCGGAGCGCTGGATTTCTTGCTGAACGTATCCCGCTTCGATAGCGCGGAGCGCGCCGCCCATGGAGTCGATCTTTTCCAGGTACTCCTGCGCTTCCCGCTCGATCCGGTTCGTCAGGCTCTCGACGTAATAGGACCCTCCCAGCGGGTCCACCGAATTTGCCACGCCGGTTTCGAGCGCGAGTATCTGCTGGGTGCGCAGCGCGATGAGAGCGGATTCCGCGCTGGGAAGGGCCAGCGCCTCATCGCGCGAATTGGTGTGGAGGGATTGAGTGCCGCCAAGGACCGCCGCCAGCGCCTGCACCGCCACGCGCACGATGTTCACGTCCGGCTGCTGGGCGGTGAGCGTGCTGCCCGCCGTCTGCGTGTGAAAGCGGAACGCCCAGGAGCGCGGGTTCCGCGCCCCGAAGCGCTCGCGCATCAGCCGCGCCCACAGCCGCCGTGCGGCCCGAAACTTTGCCACCTCCTCCAGCAGGTTATTGTGGGCGCTCAGAAAAAACGAGATGCGCGGCGCAATCGCGTCCGCCTCCATGCCGCGGGCGATGGCCGCATTGAGATACGCCGCGGCGTTGGCCAGCGTAAAGGCTAGCTCCTGCACCGCGGTCGATCCGGCCTCGCGCAGGTGATAACCGCTTACCGAAATCGCGTTCCACTCGGGCGCGTGATGGCGGCAGAATTCAAGGATATCCGTCACCAGGCGAATTGCCGGCCCGGGCGGATAAATATACGTTCCCCGGGCGATGTACTCCTTGAGGATATCGTTCTGAACGGTGCCGGAGAGTTCCTTGAGGTTTGCGCCCTGCCGCGCAGCCACGGCGATATACATGGCCAGCAGAATCGCCGCCGTGGCGTTGATGGTCATCGAGGTGGAGATGCGGGCCAGCGGAATGCCCTCGAAGAGGGCCTCCATATCCTCGAGTGAATCGATGGCGACGCCCACGCGCCCCACCTCGCCGGCGGCCAGAGGATGGTCCGAATCGAGCCCGATCTGCGTGGGGAGGTCGAAAGCGACAGAGAGCCCGGTTGACCCGCGCTCGATGAGATACCGATAGCGCGCGTTCGATTCGGCGGCCGTCCCGAAGCCCGCGTACTGCCGCATCGTCCAGAGGCGGCCGCGGTAGAGCGTAGGATGGATGCCGCGGGTAAACGGGTATTCCCCTGGAAAGCCAAGCTGCTCTTCCCAATTCCAGTCCGAGAGGTCGTCCGGTGTCGAGAAGCGTTTTGACGCCGCCCCGGGACTCGGCTCGCCTTTATTTCGGGATTCGCTCATCGCGGTGCCTGCCGGCGGCCTGGCTTGGAGAGATCGGCGCGTGCGAATCGCCTGGCAGATGCGAATGCTTCAGCCTCGACCGTAGCGGCGGGTTTATCCCGCCAAGCCAGAAATGGCGGCGTAAAGCCGCCTCTACATGCTAGCGGATGCTCCGGGCTTTGAGGAAGGAATAGAGACAGCAGAAAATCAGGAGCAGCGAGAACGCCGCGAACAGATAGAACAGCCCGAGGCCTCCTTGCGGATGGTCCAGGTAAATGCGCCATTTATCCAGCGCGACCGAGATGCAGCAGGCGGCCGCGACCATGTACACCAGGCCGATGCCGAATTCGAACCACCGGTGCGCCTGGCGCTTGGCCCGCAGAACGTGTTGGCCGATCTTGCTCACGAATTGCTCCTGCTTCGAAACACCTCACGCCGCCGCCCGGCCAGCGCGGCACGCCTGGAAAACGCTCTAGCAAACATGGTAAGAACAATGAGCCGCCCGAGTCAATTGCGAGGCCTTTAACAAAAAGTGCAGAGGCGGGTATATCCCGCCAGCCCCGAAATGGCGGCATGAAGCCGCCTCTACCACCGCGCCGGCGCATTTTGGCTTGACACCGTTTCGAAGCGAATCATAGAATCCAAGCTTGGAGGTCATTTGGAGCTCGACGACAAGTTCAAGCAACTGATCAAAGAGCTGGGAAGCGCCATCAACGAGTCGCTATCGGAATCGGACAAAATCGCCGACGTGATGGGGCGCATACGCGCGGCCGGATATGACCTCTTTCTGGTCCTTGAAGTCACCATTGGTTTTAATAAGCACGGGGAACCTGTGCGCAGCCGCCGGGGTAAAACCGCTGCACGCCGTGCCGGGCTGCGCGATTTCCGGCTGACCACGCAGGATGCGGAGTTTCTGCGTGATTTGAAGATCAGCGTAGAAGAAGACTGACGGGCCGTATTTAAACCACCGCGGCGGCAGCGTTGTCTTCAGCGCCATCTCGGTTCAGGCACAGGCGGCCCTCGCACTCCGACCATCCGCCGGCATTCGCTCCCACATAATTCAAAAAGAGCGCCGCAGCCCGGCCTTGCGATTCCGCAGCACCGGGCGCCCAGCACAAAATGAAATCTATTCTCGTCACCGGGTGCGCCGGGTTCATCGGCTATCATATTTCCCATCGTCTCCTCAATGAGGGTCACCGCGTCTGGGGACTCGACAACCTGAACCCCTACTACGACGTTGAACTGAAGAAGGCCCGCCTTGCCCGGATCAGCGGGCGCCCCCAGTTCCGCTTTATCCATGCCGATCTGGCCGACCGCCAGAAGGTGATGAGCGTGTTTCAGGAGACTCGATTCGACGCGGTGCTCAACATGGCGGCGCAAGCCGGCGTGAGGCATTCGCTCACGGACCCTTTCGCTTATGCGGACTCGAACCTCGCCGGGTTTGTTCACGTGCTCGAAGGCTGCCGCCGTTCGGAAGCGGGCCACCTCGTCTTCGCCTCGTCAAGCTCCGTCTACGGCGCAAACGCGCGGATGCCTTATTCGACTCACGACAACACCGATCACCCGCTGAGTCTCTACGCTGCGAGCAAGAAGGCAAACGAGGTGATGGCGCACGCATATGCCCACCTCTACGGGCTGCCGTGCACGGGACTGCGTTTTTTCACCGTCTACGGTCCCTGGGGGCGGCCTGACATGGCGCTCTTCATTTTTGCGAAGGCGATTCTGTCCGGTGAGCCCCTCGAGCTGTTCAATTCCGGCAGGATGCGGCGCGATCTTACCTACATCGACGATATCGTGGAGGCGGTGGTCCGGGTGATGGAGAGGGTTCCGGCGCCCGACCCGAATTGGAGCGCCAATCCGCCCGACCCGGCGAGCAGCTCGGCGCCGTTTCGTCTGTACAATGTCGGCAATCACCAGCCGGTTGAGCTGCTGACGCTGATTCGTATCCTGGAGGCGAAGCTCGGAAAGAAGGCGCAGGTCAAAATGCTGCCACTGCAGCCCGGCGATGCTCCCGCTACTTGCGCGGATGTTGCAGATCTCGAGCGCGATATCGGATTCAGGCCGCAGACGCCAATTGAGGCGGGCGCCGAACGGTTTATCGAGTGGTTCCGGTCGTACTATAGAATTTGACGGGGAGGTAGAAACTATCGGGTTGGTGCCGAAGAGAGGACTCGAACCTCCACACCCTGTCGGGTACTACACCCTGAATGTAGCGCGTCTGCCAATTCCGCCACTTCGGCACGGAGCAGGCTGTAGCGGCAGGTCTGCGACCGCCGGTTTTCGGCGCTCACAGAGCGCCGCTACAGCAAACAATTCTCAATAGGCGCTTCGCTGTTTCATGGTGCCATTGCACCACGTCGCTGTCAAGAATTGGCGGGGACGAAGCGTAATGCCTCAGTTTCAGGCGCGTAGAGGCGGCTTTACGCCGCCATTTTTGGATGGCGGGATAAACCCGCCGCTACATCCGCGCCCAAGACTGAGGTATTACGACGAAGCTGTCTGAGATGGCCCGAGCCGTGAGATCACACCTTTCGCACCGGACCACGGTATCGCGCGACAATCGGATCAGCGGTGAGAAGAGCTATGCCCTCGACCGTTGCCTGCGCGACGAGAATGCGATCAAAGGGGTCCCGGTGAATGGAAGGCAGTCCATCGAGGGCAACGGCGTGCTCGCTGGTGACAGCAAGCTCAGAGTAGCCGTTATCCAGCAAACCGCGCCGCAGCAGCCCGGGATCGATGTGAAAATCATCCCTGCCGAGGCGCCGTTTGATGGCCACCTCCCAGATGCTGGCGGCGCTGAAAATCAGCTCATTGAGGGTGTCCTCGATCATCTCCCGGGCATGGCGGGGCAGCCGGCGCGGCTCACCCGCCGCCCACAGCAGTACGTGGGTATCCAGCAGGAGCTTCATTTTGCGCCGCCAAACAGCCGCCTGATTTCCGCGGCGCCCATGCGATCAAAATCCTCGGGCACGGCAATCTCTTCTGCCAGAAAACCCAGGCGGCGGATTTGTGATGCCGAGGGCGCCGCCAGCGCCATCACTTTGACCATCGGCCTGCCGGCCTTAGCGATAATGAAAGACTCGCCTTCGGCGGCCTCATCGACAAGCCGGGAAAGGTGGGTCTTGGCCTCGTGGATATTTACGGTACGCATCGAAATCTCTCCTGTGGACTAAGTTCGTTTAGTTTAGTCCAATCGCAAGCCCACCTGCAAGCCCGTGCATTCGACCGCCTGATTCGATATTGTCGCGCACCCGGCCTCATAGCATAGCCGGTCATGAGGTCATTCCTTGGCTTGCCCAGACGCAGTTTCCCTCCATGATGCCTGTCACCATGCATAAGGACATCGGGCTACGGGGGGATTGCACTCGCCAGGAACGGCGGAGTCACAAGTCAGCGAGGCTTTTTCTGTAGCGGCGAATGTCCTCATCGCCGAAATCCGCCGGTGAGGACGCCGGCGCTACAGCGTCGGCGATCATGAGACGTGCGACGCTCTGGATAGATACTTTTTGCATCTCATTGATCTCATCTGTCTCCAATTTTCCTCGCTCTTCTGCTACGCTCGGCAACATGGATTGGAGCATCGGCATCCCTTTTCCCCGCTCCGCGGGATCAGGACAGGCTTTGCCGGCTCGCCACGGCGGGAGCGGCAAGCGGAAGATGCAAAAGAATATCGGAACGAAGCCTAATAAGCCTTTAGAATCAACAGGCGAGCTGTTTCACCGCGCTATGCTTAAGGAGCCATTCTTATGAGCACAGTCATTTTGGACTACATGAATTCCCCGGGCTTAGCGGTCCCGCTGCTCAAGCTAGGGGGCCTTGCCACGATGGGAGCGGCAAGCGGAAAATGCAAAAGAATATCGGAACGAAGCCTAGCAAGCCTTTAGAATCAACAGGCGGCCTGTTTGACCGCGCTAAGCTTAAGGAGCCATTCTTATGAGCACAGCCATTTTGGATTACATGAATTCCCCGGACTTAGCGGCCCCCCTGCCCGAGCCGGCGGCAAAGTCGCTTGCTGCGGAGCTGAGCCGAATCACCGGAATGAGAGTTTATCCGCGCTCGCTCGCGGCGATGCAAGGCTCACTGTTTTTTCTCGCAGCCCAGGACGGGAAGAAATTCTTAGGTGTTATTTCCGGTGACGAGCGCGTGCAGGCGCAATTCCCGGGCCGGTCACGCCCGGCTGGGCTTGCGGGCAAGTCACTGACGTTGAGCGATACCTCGCCGGCGACAGCCGCGGCATTGCGATCCGTGTTGCCGTTTCTTGTCGCTCAGCCGCTCGGATTAAAAAAGTCGGTAGGGTGCGGGGACCGGCTTGGACTGGCAACTCCGGGGCACGTGCGCGCGGTCCGCGGCTCGGGTGTGGCGCCGATCTTCGCCCAGCAGTCCATGCGCGAGAACGCGAGCACCGGCCGCACGCCCCAGGAGGTGATGGACGACGCGATGTGGGGCGCCTTCGAGGAGGGCTGGCGCGAGGGATTTGGCGCTGACGCCGATCATCTGAAGACCACGGCCGATATCGACGTGTGCGCCGGCGCGGGCTACACCTTCTACACCATCGATCCCGGCGAGTACGTGGACAACGGCGCCAGCTCCGATCCGCCAGACGCGCTTCGCACGAAAGTGGACGCGCTTCCCTGGGATGTCCTGGAAAGCTTGCCCGCGGAGTTGCAAAGGAGCCTGAGCAAGCGCGCTGTGGACCTGGGGAGCTTCAGCCTTCCGATTAGCGAGGAAGAGCTGCTGCGCGCCGCTGCCAAGTATGGCAGGGCCGTGGCCCACACGGTGACAATGCAGCGGCACCTGAAGCGGGCGATGGGGAGCCGTCCGTTCGAGCTTGAGATGAGCGTTGACGAGACCGACTCCGTCAGCACCCTTGCCGAACACGTCTACATCGCGCACGAGCTCAGGCGGCTGGGCGTGCGATGCGTCAGTCTGGCGCCGCGGTATGTTGGCACGTTCGAGAAGGGAGCGGATTACATCGGGGACCTGGGCGAATTCGAGCGCTCCTTCGGCCGCCACCTGGCGGTAGCGAAAACCTTCGGACCGTATAAGCTCAGCCTGCATTCCGGGTCGGACAAGTTCAGCGTCTACCCGATTGCCGCCCGGCTGGCCGGCGAGCTGGTTCACCTGAAAACCGCCGGGACCAGCTACCTGGAGGCGCTGAGGGCGGTGGCGGCGCTGAACCCTTCGTTATTCCGCGAGATCGTGCCCTTCGCGATCGAACGCTACCCGGCGGATCGCGCTAGCTACCACGTTTCGGCCGAAGTCTCAAAAATGCCGAGTGTGGAATCTCTGCCCGACAGCCGGCTTCCGGCGCTTTTGGATGACTTTCACGCGCGTGAGGTGCTGCACGTCACGTTCGGCTCCGTAATCAATCACGCGCGCTTTCGCGAGCCCTTCTTTGCTGCGCTGCGCGGTAATGAGGAGGCGTATTACGAAATTCTCGAACGGCACTTCAGGAAGCACCTCGCGCCGTTTGCGCAAGCGTCCGCCGGGGCCCGGCCATCGTGAGGGAAACTCATCCGAAGGATGAAGATGCACCCTCGGTCGTCCTCGTCATTCGCGGGCCGGCTGTAGCGCAGTGCGGCCTTGCGGCCGCAACCAAACGCCATTTACAGTCATTCTCGCGAAAGCGGGAATCCATTTCATTAATGGACCCCCGCTTTCGCGGGGGTGACGGCGGGCCGCGAGCACCCAAAATGTTTGCTAAAAAAACAAGAATTTACGGTATTGCAGCACACCTTCTAAACCAAGCGCCTGGGCGCTAAACTGTGGCGCCGCGTGCAAGTCGCCAAAAGATAATCCGCAAGCCATGATCAAGATTGGAGTGTTGGGAGCCGGACAGTTGGGGCGAATGATGGCGCTCGCCGGGTATCCGCTGGACTTCCGGCTGCGCTTTTTCGATTCTGCGACAGGCGCGCCCGCCGCCCAGGTCGCCCGGTGCATCGTAGCGGATTTTGAGGACTCCAACGCGCTGCGGCGGTTTGCGGCCGGGCTCGATGTTGTCACCTACGAGTTTGAGAATGTTCCCGCCCGCACCGCCCGTGATCTGGCCGGCCGTGTGCCGTGCTTTCTGCCGCCGCCTCGCGCGCTCGAAATCGCGCAGGACCGCTACGGGCAGAAGATGTTCTTCCAGACGCTCGGAATTCCCACGCCCGTTTTCGCAGCCGTTAGCTCGCGTGAAGAGCTCCCGCGCGGCTTGGAGCGCACCGGCCTTCCAGCGATCCTGAAGACGCGCCGCTGGGGATACGACGGCAAGGGTCAATCGCTGCTGAAGACCGCCGAGGAGGCTGAGCGCGCGTGGCAGACGATGCGCGAGTCGCCGCTCATCCTGGAGAGCTTCGTTCGCTTTGACCGCGAGCTTTCTCTGGTCGC